>JAISYB010000073.1 GCA_031270215.1 Streptococcaceae bacterium
TTGGTTGGTTTGGCTTTAATGCCGGCTCGGCGCTTGCTGCAGATGGTTTAGCAGTCCATGCGCTACTCACAACGAATACAGCAGCGGCAGCAGCAATGCTATCATGGATGTTGATTGAAAAAATTAAGATTGGTAAGCCAACGATTGTTGGTGCTTGTACAGGCGGTATCGCTGGACTTGTGGCAATTACACCGGGCGCAGGCTTTGTATCGCTTTGGAGTTCGTTAATTATTGGTGCTTTGGTTTCACCATTTGTTTACTATTTCATTTCTGTCTTAAAACGCAGATTAGGTTTAGATGATGCCTTAGATGCGTTTGGTTGCCATGGTATCGGTGGTATTTTCGGTGGAATTATGACCGGTTTATTCACTACCAAGGAATTGGCATTAGAAAAAGGCTATTACGGCTTAGTTTATGGCGATGTAAAATTATTGCTCGCCCAGCTTGAAGCGATTGTCTTCACACTTATTTTTGCCAGTGCAATCAGTTTTGTGATTATTAAATTTGTTAATTTATTGCTAGAGATACGTGTCAGCAAGCGTGCTGAGGCAATTGGTTTAGATGATACTGAGCATGAAGAAACAGCATATCCAACCTTTATGGGACTGGATTCATAGGCAGATGACAATCGTAGCTTTGTGGATTAGAAAGGATGAACAATGAAAAAAGTAGAAGCGATTATTCGTACCGAGAAATTAGAAGACGTCAAGGACGCTTTGGTTAAAAATAATTTAGCTAAAGGTCTGACGGTATCTCAAGTATTAGGTCACGGCACACAGAAGGGATTTCCAGAATTTGTTCGTGGGCAGGAGATACTGACGACGCTTTTGGCAAAGGTAAAGCTAGAGATTATTACAACAGAAGACCGTGCAGAAAAAGTAGCTGAATTGATTCAAAAAACAGCAAGAACAGGAGAGGTTGGTGACGGTAAAATCTTTATCTATCCAATTGAGCAGGTTATCCGTATCAGAACAGGAGAAACGGACGAATCAGCAATTTAGCTCATAAAGTGACATTGTGAATTTACGTTCAAGTATCCCATGACGGCATTTGTGAGGAAAAGTTCGGAAATTTTTTACGTCAATACTGTCTATTTGGACATAGCACGACCAAAAAATGAAGTCGGCATTTTGGTATGCTAGCTGTTAATGGACAGTGAAATATTTTAATGATTTTGTGGACTACTCACCGATCTTGGCGGGTAGTTTTTTAGTTAACAATCCTAGTAAACTAATACTCCATCTAGGACAGCTAGTTACTTCAGTGCCTAGATGTGCTGTGTACCATTAATCCAATGCCATTTATTTTTTACACTAAAATTTTGAAAAAATTTCTGAGAATAGCAATCTTTTTCTCGGGAACATTAAATCATGCGTCCCTAATGTCTATGTATTTTTCGAACTCATCACAAGGCGCTGTTTTGTGATATAATAAACTTTGTTTTGAAAAAATCAATTTTTGGGGGAATGGATTGAAAAATACGGTAGTTACTTTACAACAACAAAAGACAAATAAACAGAAAATTTCGATGTTGACAGCATACGATTATACAACCGCAAAGCTGATTGATAATGCGGGGATTAATGCAATCTTAGTTGGGGATACCTTAGGAATGGTTATGCTTGGCTATGAGAATACGCTACCTGTCACTGTAGAGGATATGCTACATCACTCTAAGGCTGTTGCAAGAGGTGCACAGGACGCTTTGATTGTTACTGATATGCCATTTCTTTCTTATCATATCTCTATTGAAGATGCGGTCAAAAATGCTGGCAGATTGCTCAAAGAAGGGCAGGCACATGCGGTGAAGCTTGAAGGCGGTGTTGCATTTTCTAAAACAATTCAAGCAATCACTCGAGCTTCTATTCCGGTGATGGGGCATATTGGTCTAACGCCACAATCAGTGCATGCCTTTGGTGGCTTTAAGGTACAGGGTAAAACGAAGCTTGCCGCAAAGCAGCTGATTGAAGATGCTTTAGCAGTCGAGCAGGCTGGTGCTTTTGCAGTGGTCTTGGAATGTGTGCCGAGCAAATTAGCTGAACTGATTACTGAGCTTTTGACGATTCCAACTATTGGCATTGGTGCAGGCTCAAGTACAGACGGTCAAGTTTTGGTTTATCAAGACATGCTACAAATGTATGACGATTTATCGCCAAAATTTGTTAAAGGCTATGCCGAAATAGGAAAGCAGATGACTAGAGCATTTGAGTGCTATCATCAAGAAATTAGTGCTGGTGTCTTTCCGGAAGCGCAGCATAGTTTTACAATTAATTCAGCGATTGTTGATGAGTTAAAAGCGGAGTTTGGAGGGGTATCATGAAAATTGTTACAACCGTCAGCGAGCTTGTTGATATAATTAACGATTGGCAAAAAAATAATCAAACCATTGGCTTAGTGGCAACGATGGGCTATTTACATGAAGGACATCAAAGCTTAATTAAAAAGTCTGCTGAGGAAAATGACAGGACTGTTGTCAGTATTTTTGTCAATCCAACACAGTTTGCACCCAATGAGGATTTGACTTCTTATCCAAGAGATCTTGAAAATGACTGCAGGCTGGCTGAAAATAGCGGTGCTTCCTTAATTTTTGCCCCTTCGGCAGAGGAGATGTATCCAAATGGCTTTAATAGCTACGTGGAGGTTGTTGGGATTACTGATCTCTTAGAGGGAAAGAGTCGACCAACGCATTTTCGAGGCGTTACAACAGTTGTCAGCAAGCTATTTCATCTGACTTGCCCCACTCGAGCTTATTTTGGTCAAAAAGACGCACAGCAGGTGGCTGTCATTTCGCAAATGGTCTGTGATTTGAACTTTCCTGTACAGATTGTCGTATGCCCGATTGTAAGAGAGGCTGATGGACTTGCTAAGAGTTCTAGAAATACTTATCTATCTAAAAAAGAACGTCAAGCAGCGCTTGTTTTATCTCAAACGCTGTCTTTAGCAGAAGAGCTAATTAAAACTGGCGAGTGGCGTGTTGCGGCTGTTATTCAAAAAATGACAGATTTTATCAATAATGAACCTTTAGCGCAGATAGATTACATTGAAATCGTAGATGCTAAGACTTTAAATATGGCGGAAAGCTTCACGCAACCTGTTTTAATTTTGCTTGCTGTTAAGATTAATCAAACACGTTTAATTGATAATTTGTTACTTGTATAGGAGAAATGAAATGATTACAATGCTAAAAGGGAAAATTCATCGTGCAACAGTCACGCAAGCGGAGTTAAATTACGTTGGGAGTATCACGATTGATGAAACTTTGATGAATGCTGCAGGTTTTTTGGAATACGAAAAGGTTCAGATTGCTGATGTCAATAACGGCAAACGTTTTGAAACATATGTCATTGCCGGTCAAAAGGATTCCGGAATTATTTGCTTAAATGGAGCTGCGGCGCATATGGTTCAAGTGGGAGACGAAATTATCATCATGGCTTATCGCTTAATGACGGAATCTAATGCCAAAACTTATCAGCCCAAGGTTGTCTTGGTTGATGAACAAAATCAGATTACAAAATTAACTCATTATGAAAAGCATGGGCAATTTGCAAGCGAAGCTTAAATCTTTCAAAGAGTTGAGTTAACTTTGGAGGAGCGCTGAAAATGATGATAGAGGATTGTTGTCTTTGCGATAAAATGGAAGTGGCAGGAGATAAATGCATACAATTAATTTAAAATCAATCTCCACGCTATTATTTGTACTGGCAAGCTTAGGTTTTATCTTTGCAGTATATCTTGGGGTCAAAGGCGAGTATTCTGATACTCCTGGAATTGGTTTGTTGCTTGTAATTGTCAATATTGCTTTTATAATCATCGGCGTTCAAATCAAAAAGCGATAAAAGCTGCGCTAATACGTGATAATTTTTCGGGTATTGGCGTAGTTTTTAATTATTTCATGAAAATAAACTATTTTTCGTAGCTTATTTTTGCTATAATCGAAATTATCAGAAAACTTAGACTATTGAATATGGAGGAAACAGATGACGATTTATAATTTTTCAGCAGGACCAGCGGTTTTACCAAAATCTGTATTGGAGCTTGCTCAACGTGAGCTTTTGGACTATCAAGGCAGTGGTATGAGTGTCTTGGAACTTTCCCATCGTCAAAAGGAATTTGATGAAATTATCAAGGCGGCAGAACATTTACTACGTGAATTGATGGCAATTCCTGATAACTATAAAGTGTTATTTCTACAAGGTGGGGCATCAACGCAGTTTACAACCATTCCGTTAAACTTAGCAGCTGGTAAGACGGCTTATTATGTTGAGTCAGGGTCATGGGGCAAGAAAGCATATAGTGAAGCTAAAAAGCTATCGGAAGCTCTAGGCACATTTGAGGTTAAGCTATTGGCAACGTCTGCCGATAAAAACTATGCTGAACTACCAGAGGTTAATCCGGCGGCTATTGATCAGGATGCGGCATATGTGCATATTACAACAAATAATACGATTGAGGGAACGGCTTGGTATAAACTACCGGACACTAATGGTGTGCCACTTGTTGCCGATATGTCGAGCAATATTATGTCTGTTCGCTATAACGTCGAGGATTTTGCATTGATTTATGCAGGTGCGCAGAAGAATATCGGGCCGGCAGGTGTTACAGTCGTTATCATTCATGAGGATTTCTTAAATGACACACCGACATTATCAGCCATGCTGGATTATAAAATCCAAGCAGATAATGATTCGCTTTACAATACGCCACCGACATTTTCAATTTATATCGCAAAGCTTGTCTTTGAATGGGTTAAAACGCTTGGTGGAGTAGATGAGGTTGAACGTTTGAACAGTGAGAAGGCGAATTTGCTTTATACGGCAATTGATAACTCGAAGCTCTTTACTTCGCCGGTCAAGCGTGAGGATCGTTCATTAAATAATATCCCATTTGTGACACCGACCAAGGAATTAGATGCATTATTTAATCGTGAGGCGGATGATGCAGGATTTAAAAATCTCAAAGGACATCGAAGCGTTGGCGGCATGCGCGCATCGATTTATAACGCCTTTCCTTTACAAGGCGTCTTAGATTTAGTTGAATTTATGGCAGCATTTGAGAAAAAATATCAAGCGTAAGGAGCGTATCGAAATGACCTTTGCAGTAAAAACATTTAATAATATCAATCCTAAGGGATTAGTCTACCTAGGAAATGATTTTCAAGTAGACGGTGACAAATCACCGGAAGCTTTTATTTTACGAAGTGAAAACTTGCATGATTATCCTTTTCCGGAAAGTTTATTAGCTATCGCAAGAGCGGGTGCTGGTACAAATAATATTCCAATAGACGTAGCCTCAAAACAGGGGATTGTCGTTTTTAACACACCGGGTGCTAATGCAAATGCGGTTAAAGAGGGCGTTTTAGCCTCATTATTGTTTTCAGCACGAGATTATATCAAGGCAAGTGCATGGGCTCAGACACTCTCAGGTAATGATGTTCCACGCCAGATTGAAGCAGGCAAGAAACAATTCGCCGGAACTGAAATTCAAGGGAAAAAGCTCGGCGTGATTGGTTTAGGAGCGATTGGGGCAATGGTTGCAAACGACGCTTATCGTTTAGGTATGGAGGTCGTCGGCTACGATCCTTATGTTTCGGTTGAAACTGCTTGGAGTATCTCACGGCGTGTCGGACGTGTTGATGATGTTAATGATATCTTTGAAACCTGTGATTATATCACAGTTCATGTACCTTTAACTGATGAAACACGTGGCATTATTGGGCGTAAGGCATTTAAACGGATGAAGCGTGGCACAGTTATTTTGAATTTTGCCCGAGGGGAATTGATTGATAATTCAGCAATGCTTGATGCGCTTGAAGCAGGTGTTGTTAGAAAATATATTACCGACTTTGGAGTTGAGGAAGTCTTGCGCCATGAAAATATTACGGTTCTTCCACATGTCGGCGGTTCAACAGAGGAAGCAGAATTTAATTGTGCCGTCATGGCGAGCCAAACCGTCCGCCGCTTTTTAGAAACTGGTGAGATTATTAACTCTGTCAATTTTCCAAATGTCAAACAAATCTTAACAGCGCCAACGCGGATTACACTTGTTCATGAAAATGTACCGAATATGATTAGTAAAATCTCAAACGCGGTTGCTGATTTTGATATTAATATTGATAATTTAGTCAATCGCTCACGAGGTGATTACGCTTATACGCTCCTTGATATTGAAGAAGAAAACGAAGATAAGATTAAAGGCATTCTTGCGCGTTTTGAAAGCTTTGAGCATATCCTAAGAGCGCGGGTAATCAAGAAATCAAAAGCGGCTAACTAATCTTTTTATGAAGCATTGAGTTGTTCGTAAAATTAGCCAAGGAAGGACGCACTAAGGATACTTTAAGTCACCTTTTGCTTCCTGTAAATAATATATAAAAGCGGCAGAACTGTATTGGTTCTGCTGTTTTTATGTTATTTACAAGGAAAAGTCTGGAATTGATAAGTAGAAAGCGTCGAAAGGCTTTGTATCTTGAGAGCGATAAGGTTTTCGTTATTTATAACTAATTAATTCTGAAACACTTTGAATAATAAATGATATAATTGGTTTAAAATATAAAAAACATCAATGGAGGAAAAATGGTTAAAATTTCCAAATTGAAGATAAAAACAAAAGTTTTAGTGATAGTTGGTGTCTTAGCTTTGGCGCTGACAGGAATGGGAGGGAAAATGTACATTGAAAAAAAGCATCAAGAACTATTGAAACAAGAACAAGAAACAATTCAAATGGAAACTAAGCTCGCAAAAACGTTAAAAAATAAAATTGCAGGTTTAGAAGTAATTGAGTTTAACTCAAAATATCCCGAAGCTAATGGATATAATAAGATGATTGGGTGGGAATTTACTCTTAATATAACTACTAAATAAAGGAAAAACAGCTGATTTGACTATTTCTTATTCTCCTAAGCGACCGCAACCGCATGAAATCAAAAATATGATTGGTTTTTATGAATCAGAGTTTGAAGAAACAGAATTTGAAAGAATTGTACGTGATGGCACAACGGAAACAAAAGTGAAAGTAATTTATTCTGATAAATCTGAAGGAGAAGTTTAATGAATACAGATAAACAATTGGCAAAGTTTAATCAAGAAGTTTATAAAGTAGACCCTAATTTCAATCCCGCTAAAACAATCACTGAAGGCTCTATAATACCAATGCCAGATGGCAAAAGATTCCAAGTCATCTCAACAAAAAATGGCTTCTTTGATTTTCAAGGCATGGCTGTTGCCCCAGTAATAGATGGGCATGTTGAATATAGTCAAGTAACGGTAGTTGCTGCAGGAACTGATCCAAGTCATCCACTTGATTTGTTGGGAGCAGTAGATGCCAGAACTGATTTTGGATCTCTTCAAGAACCGGCTGCTGAACAATTCATTCAAGAAATAAAAACCAAACATCCTGATTGGCACATTAGTCAACTTTCTGGTTATTCTCAGTCTGCATATATGCTCAAAGTTGGCGCAAAATTTCAGATATCGACTACCATTTTTAATGGGTGGTTTCAATATGGTTCGATGTCCGAAAAAGAACAAGCATTCATGAAAAGTCACTCAGATTGGTTTATTAATTACCGGAGAAAAAACGATACTGTGACGAAGTGGAATGATTCTAATTCAGAATTACTGAATAGTGAGGATTTTGGTACGATTGTCTGGTTAGAGGGGGATAGTCATAACATTGCAGATTGGAAATTTGATAAAGAAGGCATGATTTTACTGCCAAAAAATTCTGAGATGAGTACTGTACGAAGAAAACAGAAGGAAAATCTTTTAGCAGCGAATTTTTCACAGTCAATGCTTCAGCTAAAGTCTTTACGTTCTCGATTTTCTGCAAGCGGTGGTGGTTTGTCCTCAGGAGAAAAAATCTATTTAGATTCTGCTCAAGCGCTTGCGATTGTGTCAACTGCCAGTGCGGAGTTTGATTTAGCGATGGTCAATGTGATGAAAACCTATCAGGATGGAATTAAAGAGCAGGAAAAACTGTGGGAAGAAGGAGTCAATATGGCTCGTAATATGGGCAATCTTCTTGAAACTTGGGAAGTTTACGAAGCGTTCGAAACGACTGGATTTACTTATGAGAATATCGTTACTTTTCCAGTGAGTCAGTATCAATATAAAATGGATAAGGCAAGAGCAATCAGTCAATGATTTGATTGAGCAAACTTCAAATAAAATAAATCGAATGCTTCAAGAAATGGCTGGCGATAGCTCAGAAGCTTATCAATTTGCTCGTTATCGGTTAAACCAATTTTCACAAGAGATGGCCGAAACCTTTGAATCAGAAAAAAGACAGATTCAAAATAAGCTTGAGCAAGCAGAAGTTGAGTTTATCCAGCAGCTTAGACATTTACAAGAAAAGGAGTAAGAATGGATATTGTAGAAGAACTAATCAAAAAAGCACAAAAAGAGTTGTAAAAAATAGAAATTCAAGCTTTAGGAATGGCTGGTTCTATGATGAATAGAGATAAAAGAAAGAGCCGTCAGGAGAATGCGCAAATAGAAGTAAAGGTTGCTCAACAGTCTCTTTCTAAAAACTCATCTGAATTGAAATCAGCAATTAAAGGTAAATTTAGCAAAAAATTGACCGAAACTTTTGAGGAACAAAAACAATTGCTAGATAATATTTGAAAATGGCACGAAATATTACTTACAAAGACGATTTAGAGAATTCCAAAAATCTTTTAGATACACAACATGACACTTATTCAACACTAGAGAAAAAGTTTGTTAGATACAAAACAGAGCTGGAGTTGGTAACGAGGAAGCCACTTGCGCTAGATACTAATATGTAAAGAATATTAATATAAATATTTAGAGCGTTTTATTCATCTGAGAACAGGTGGGTGAAACGTTCTATTTTTTAACATTCCTAGCATTTCAGCGATGGCTTATTTGTGATAATTAATCACGAAACTGTTCAATCGAAATATTGAAACATGATATACTGAGTTTAATTATTCTTATGAAAGGAATTCATAGACAATGCAGATTGGACGACTATATACCATGAAAAATCAACAGGAAGTTTATCTTGTAAATATTTATCCAGATTTATTTTCTGGTGAAGAATTTGTCTTATTAAAAAGTAAGGACGAGATATTTATCTCCAAACTATTAGAGTTTCAAGCAAATCTTTCAATTGATAGTCAACATCTAAAACGAACAACCACAGAAAAGCTTGCTTTGTACCGTTCTTTTTTTAAAGGACGAGAAACAATGATTGCAACTAGTTTTGAGAATTCTTCTGGGAAACGTGTCTATTATCCATGGTGTCTTTCAAGGAAAAAAGGAATTTGTCCTAAAATAAAGAAACCAAATTTTCCATGTACGAGCTGCCATGTGCAAAAGTTCCAGACATTAACAAATGATATTCTAACCAATCATTTGCGTGGGGTTGATAAACAAGGACGAGAAGTGTTCTTGGGTATTTATCCATTGACAGAAAACAATGAAGTGTTCTTTTTAGTCTTTGATTTCGATAAAAAGGATTGGCGCAATTCGGTAACCGCTCTTTTGACAGCAGCCAAATTTTTTAAACTAACCCCGCTCATTGAAATTTCGCAATCAGGGAATGGCTGTCATATTTGGTTTTTCTTTGCGGATGCCATTAAAGCAAAAATAGCGCGAAACTTCGGAAAATCGCTACTCAAATTTGCAATGCTAAATAGTCCTGAATTGTCATTTGATTCCTATGACCGTATGTTCCCTAATCAGGATGAACTAACAGATGGTGGATTTGGTAATCTAATTGCTCTGCCACTACAAGGGACTAAAGTTCAAAAAGGTTTCAGTCGCTTTGTAGATGAACAATTTCATTTAATGGCTGATGTTTGGGAAACATTAGAATCCGTCAAAAAATTATCTGAGGTGTATACAAGAAAAATTATTGAGGAAATAGGAAATCGTCTTCCCACAAAATACTACAAACCATTGTCTTCTGATCTATCTCAAACTATTTCTTTGTTTGATAAAAATAGTTTGGGAACGTCTACGATTATCTCTGAAAAACAACTGACTGGTACTATCAGCAATCACATCACGCTATCGAAAAGTGAGCTTTCTAAAGAAGAACTAGTCCAATTGAAATTTTTAGCAACATTTCATAATAAAGCCTTTTATACAGCACGGCGGAAAAGGTTGTCCACAAAAGGAATTCCTCAATATATTAGTTTGGCTGAATTAGATAAATCAAACATCTATTTGCCTAGAGGGCTCGAACAAAAAATAAGAACCTTGTTTCCACAGCTCTCCCTGATTGAGAAAATGACTACTGGTCGACCTCTTGATATTTACTTCAAGGGTGAACTTCTCCCGTCGCAACAAATGGCTTTATCCGTACTAGAAAAAAACAATATGGGCATTCTTTGCGCAGGTACTGGTTTTGGTAAAACAGTTATTGCAGCAAATTTGATTGCTATTAAGCAAGTCAGTACCCTAATACTCGTACATAACAAAAATTTAGCAAATCAGTGGAAAGCTAGCCTAGAACAGTTTCTTGAGATTCATTCAGAACCCATGGAAGAACGAACAAAGACTGGAAGAAAGCGAAAGAAGTCGAAAATCGGTAAAATTTACGGTGGTACAGTAAACAGAAGTGGTTTAGTTGATATTGCTCTTTTTCAATCGGCAACAAAAATTTCTGATTTACCAGATATTTTACAAGATTATGGGATGGTTATTGTTGATGAAGCACATCATGTTGCTGCAAAAACATTTGAAGATGTCATCAAGCAAGTGAGTAGTCAGTTTGTTTACGGGCTAACAGCTACCCCAAAACGGGAGGACGGGCTCGAAAATATTCTTTATATGCGCTTGGGAGAAATTTGTCATATCGCCGAGAAAGAAATTCCCAAACACATTGTGCAAAAATTATATCTACGATTTACCACTGTTGGAGAACATCTTTCGACAGTTGGTGAGCAAACGCTTCATGAAAACTATAAATTAATGATCGATTCCAATGACCGAACTGAGCAACTTCTTTCAGATATTTTAAACAATTTAAATGAAAATCGTCATTTGATCGTATTAACAAGATACATTGGTCATTTGAATGTATTAAAAAGTGCATTAGAAAAAAGAGCGGTAAATATCCCTATCTATGCTTTAAATGGAAAAATGCAATCCAAGCAGTTAAAAGAAGAATTACATTTCCTAAAACGAGAAGGTAAACCTTTCGTGTTATTAACAACAGGCAGTTATGCTGGGGAGGGTTTTGATTTGCCCGCATTAGATACTTTATTATTAGCAATGCCGATTTCCAGTAAAACAAATCTTAAGCAGTATCTTGGAAGACTTTTACGAAATCTTGAGGAAAAAGAGGAATTACGTGTTTATGATTACGTGGATTATGCTATTCCTATGGTGTATAGAATGTATCAAAAAAGGCTCAGAACTTATCAATCCTTAGGCTATCATTTGCAAGAGGACGAACATACTGAATTGTCTAAGAGTAATCTTTTTACTGAGAATTATGAGTCAATTTTGTTAAATGATTTAGCAAGCGCAAAAGTCAAAGTAATCCTTATACTCCCTTATTTAGATAAATCCACGATTAATTTTTTAAGTAGCATTACATTTTCAAAAGAGTTACAGCAAAAAATCCTATTTCTTCCAAGTGTAAATACCGTACCAGCTAATTACCGATTGAATTACCAACAAAATATTCAAAAATTAAAGGAACTAAATTATCAGATTTTTTATAAGAATCAAGTTCAACAAAAATTTATTCTTTTAGATAATCGTTTAGTTTGGTCATTGCCTAATAACAGCCGATTTGAAGAAGACATTGTAGCTTTTAGAATCTATTCAGCCGATATGGTTAGTCGATTAGACTCTTTTTTCAATCAATAAAAATCGGTATACTTTTGTTAGTTGAAAAAACATTTTTTGAAAGAAAGAGAAAGCGGAGCATGGTTAACATCTAAAGCTAGTTCGTTTAGTCAGCCCCTAAGAGAAAACTGCTAAGGCACGTTGCCACTAGTATAGTTGCCGCGAGCCTCTTGTAACAAAATTATTCTTTACAGCTTGACTATTTTCTAAATAAGGACACGCAAGCAACAATGAATACCAGAAAGGAGATTATGGGGCATAGTAAAAGAATAGAGCTTAAATGTGTATTTTCATAGAAAAATTCAATCAATGTTCTATTGCCGGCACTCATTGTAATAAAACGGCTGCCCCATGTAAACGGAAAGAATAACCAAATTTCATTTCCTAACGCTGTAAGACCGATAATAGCGGTTAATAGTGAAGTGGCTAATCCAATGAAAAGGGTCGTTATAAAACCGCAAATAATACTCAAAAAAAAGTACATGATAAACGATGTTATAAAGGCTATCCACGTCAAAGCAAATCCGTACATAAAGTGAGTGTAAAAAACAGTGGAAGATAAATTGAAGATAAATCTAAGCAATACAATTGTCAGCAATGAGTTAAATAGGAATACAATACTAATCACTAAATATGAAAAAATAAATTTTAGAGATAATAAAAAATAGTAGTGATGATTTAATCCGAAAATATTTTTAAAATTTCTTGTTTCTCGTTCACTATTATTCATCAATGCCAGTATAAAACTTACTGTAAATGGTAATAAAAAATTGAGAATAGAGAAATAATTCGAGAAAAAACTACTTTCAGATACCTTTTGATTTGTTAAAATGATGTATCCAAAAATCAATAGATTAAATAAAATTGGAGAGCTATACAAAACTGTTCTAAAAACCGTTTTCTTTGTTTTAAGCCACTCCGCGCTCAAAGAAAAAATCATTATTTAATCACTCCTCCTAGTTCTGGATAAAATGAGCGGAACGTTAATATAGAGAATACAGAAACAGAATATCGCAAGCCCAAGTCCGGCATAGACTATTGAAGGAGTGTTCAATGGGTCGCTTTCCTGTAGTAACGTACCGTTTGGCTTTGTCTTAATGATAGGAGTAATCAAACGTAGTGACCATCCCCAAGGAATTACAAACCAATAATTTTCTCCAGCTGTAAAAATGCCTGCGATAATACCCAAAAGATTTACTAGAATAGAAAAAATCGGTGTTGTTAGTTGTGCTAGTAAAATTGAAAGTGGAATAATAAATAATGTGGTTATCCAAAGAACTAGCGATGCTGATATTACATTCAGAATAATGACATTGGATGAATCATACATGATACATTCTAAAAGTATAGTTAAAAAGCTTACTAAGCTGTTAGCCATCAATGAGTACCCAGATAAAGTAATTACTTTTGTTTGCCAAAACATATTTTGCTTTAACAAATAATAATAGTTTTGAGTGTGACTTTCATTTTCTCTTTGTATTGATTGATACCCTAAAACTGCCAATCCCATAGGTAAAAAAAGTGTTGGCCACCAGTTATAAATCAGGGGAACAAAAAAATTGATATCGAAATACATAAATTGAGAAAATGGAATACAAATGAGCACCACTGGTAGTGGAAAGAAGATAAAGAAAAAATGACTGAAGGATCTTTTTCCCTTGATATATTCAGCAGCGATATAATTTTTCATTTTATTTCTCCTCCATTTCTATCAGAATTTATTATATCTAGAAAGAAATCTTCTAAATTAGTGTCCTCAGGTATCACACCTTCATATTTCAAAATACCAGTGTTCATAATTCCAACGTAGTTAGTCATATGTTGAATTTCATTTAGATTATGACTGGATACTATGACTGTAATCCCAAGTTTAGGAAATGATTTAATTAACTCCCGTAATTCCTTAATACCAATTGGATCTAGTCCATTTGTAGGCTCGTCCAAAATAAGTAAGTCAGGCTGTCTTATTAATGCAGCTGCAATTCCCAGTCGCTGCTTCATTCCTAATGAAAATTTAGCAACCGTTTTTTCTCCGGTATTCTCTAAATCTACAAGATGTAAAACTTCGTTAATCCGATTTTTTTTCAAACCAAAAAGTTTTACTAGGACTAAAAGATTTTCTTTGGCGGTCAGATTCTTGTACAATGCAGCCTCTTCAATTAATGAACCAATCTCAGGCCTATTGTTCGCCTCCTTAGTAAATAGTATATGTCCGCTTGTCGGCTTTAAACTCCCCGTTAACATTTTTAAAGTTGTTGATTTTCCAGCTCCATTTGGACCAACTAATCCATAAATTGAATTTTTTGCCACATTTATAGAGAGCGAATTAACAACGTATTGGTTGCTAAATTTTTTTGTTAAATCCTCTGTTTTCAATAGTAAGCACATAATTTCGATTCTCCTTTTCTACTTGAATATCTTTAGTTTAGCAATAAACAATAAATATTTTATAAAGAAATAAAAAAGAATTGGTTTATAAGAACTTTATATTTTACATCTATACTGGGCATTGTAATCGATTACTAGTTTAAAAATGTGAAAGGAGTGATTAAGATGCCTAAATATGATGACTTTGATTTGAATCTAAAACAAACTTCGAGTTCAAATCAAAAAAATCCTAGAGTGACTAGTGTTATAGCATGTACCCCAGGAACATGTAATAACAAATGTCCACAAACAAATTGGTTGTGTTCAAATGTTTGTATCACTAAAACTTGCTGGACTTGTGCTTAAAACAAGAGGAGGAAAAAGTAATGCCTAGATATGATGATTTTGATCTAAACTTAAAACAAAATGTATCTGCCCTAAATAAGGAACCTCGTATTACTAGTTTAAGCTGGTGTACTCCTGGAACATGTAATAATACATGTAAAGGGAATTCCACGTTGAAATCAAACTGTTGTGTTGGCTCAATTATCTGTTCTTTAGGAGGTTGTTAAACTATAATTTAGCGGATATGATTTCATATCCGCTTTTTTAAGGAGTGAATTGTATATGGAAAAATTAGTCCTAGCTAATAATAGATTTATGATACGTTTACCTTTCCAAGACGAAAAGTTTAGAAGTAATGCCATAAATCTACAAAACAATCTAGATGAACTAAAGCAAAATTCTATTTTTTGTGAGCAATTATTAATCGCTTCACAATCGCTATATGAATCGTTTAAAAAAAATAAATTTGATAAATTATCTTCGAAAAAGAAGACGAATTTTATTGTTTCTATGGCAAGTTATATAAACAGATCAGCAACACGTACAACACCTTTTGGATTATTCGCAGGTGTTGGATTAGTTGATACAAATTACAGTCGATTAAGTAATTTAAATGAAGAAAAAAAAAAATTTATTAATCATGCTCGAATAGATCTGGAATGGTTAATAAATTTTGTTAAACATATTGAAAAAAATTACTATTCAGATCTAAACTTTCAATTAAATACTGGCCTATACATTATAGGAAATAGAGTTTTTTTACCTTATAATACTGATTCAAAAACAGATAGGATTAGTATTAATTTAAACAGACCGGTTGAAATAATCTATAATAATTTAAATCAAGCAGATTTTTTGAATTTTGATAAATTAATAGATTATTTACAAGTTGAGTACCCAGAGCGTGATAAAGAGGTGTTTAAAGCGTTTTTAAACACGTTAGTAGAAAAGGAATTTTTAATTTCTAGTCTTCGACCACCTTTAACTAATGTAGATGAGTTAGATTGGGTTATATCTAAAATGAATGATATTTTAGCCATTGAGCCTTATAAGAATCTACTAATAGAAATTCATAATGATATCAGTGCATACAAAAATACTGAAATTGGTGAAGGTATTGCATTATATGAATCTATTTTAAACAAAATGAAAAACATAAAAGAAATTAAATCTAAAAGTTATTTGCAAGTAGACTGTGAAGTTAAAACCAACTCGTTAGTTTTAGTAAAAGAAGATATGAATCAACTAGAAGAGTTTGTGTCATTTTTAATAGAGGTATCTAAGTATCAAAAAAATAAGTATTTAGACGAATTTAAATTGAGATTTTTAGAAAAATATGGGGAATACATTGAAGTTCCAATTTATGAATTAATAGATGAGACTTTGGGAATTGGTGCGCCAATGAATTATACTCAACCTCAAAATCGTTACACTACTTTCCTTGGGAACCTTGACGAAAAAAGTGATTTAACCGAGTACTTTATGGATAAATATATTCAATCTGTCAAAATGAATACTTCAATCACCTTTAACTTTAAAGAAATATCATCTTATGTGGAACCAAAAAAGAATAAGATCACTCCCAAAAATTTAGAACTTAATTTTTTTGTTAAAGAATTTGAAAATAAGAAAAAATTTTATCTTGGACCTAATATAGGGGCAAGCAAAGCAGGGAAAACTTTTGGTCGATTCGCTTATTTTTCAAATCAATTTTTAGAGGTTATAAAAGAATTTGACCACCAATTTAGTGCTTCGAGTAATGAAGAAGTTTGCGAACTAGTTTATCTTCCAAAGAATATACGATCTGGAAATGTCACCCGAGATTTTACTGTTAACAATAAAAATATTTCTCTACACACTAACTCGTATGACAAAGAGAACGAAGTGAAAATGACAGATATTTTAGTGGGTGTTGAAAATAATAGACTGTACCTTCGAAATCTTGCGAATAACCAAAAAATGCTCGTAACGAGTAATAATATGTTGAACCCTACTATCGCAGATAATGGTCTTCGATTAATGCAAGAAATATCATTACAAGATGAATTGTCTTGGAGTAATTTCCCTTGGAATGAAGTCTACAGTCAATTTTCATATGTTCCACAAATCGAATATAAAAACATAGTGATTGAAACTGAATTATGGAAGATAAATAAATATGTTTTAGAACTTCCGAATGATAAACCATCCAAAGAACAATTTGTTAGTCGTTTTATGGAAATCCAAACAAAATTACAAATTCCGAATATGTTTTATTTACAAAGTGCTGATAATCGAATACTAGTAGATATTACTAAACAAGTTTATATTGATTTAATTTACAAAAAATACAACCAACTTGGAGAGATAATTATACGTGGAGTTGAAGTGGGGGAAAACCCAAAGGACATTTGTGAGGGAGAAAAACCGGTTGAAGTAGTTATACCTTTTTTTAGAATCCCTAAAGACTCAATTGAAACAAAAGTGAATACAAGAATAAGTAACAAAATTCATGATGATAATAACATCTCTCCTTTTGAAAATTGGATATTTTATAAAATTTATTGTTCCAATGATAATGAAGAAGAGGTTATTAAATTTGTTAACTACTTTATTGAAGAGCTTTCTATAGATATAACTATTTGTATTTCCTATTTTATGAGGTATTCTGATCCATTACCACATATACGATTACGAATTAAGGCTGATAAGCAGTTCGTTTTTGAAATAGCAGAACGATTTAACAGATTTATTTCTCCACTGCAGCAATCAAAATTAGTCTCCAAATATATAATTGATACCTATTATCCTGAAAATGAAAGATATGGTGGTCAAGAATTGATGCCACTAGCTGAACAAATATTTCAAATAGATAGTCAAGTAGTAGTAAAATTGATGGCTATTGATGAATGCAAAGAAAAAATAGGCGTAGTTTCAGTTCTTCACTATCTCAATTCTTTTGGGATAATATTTGAAAACCAAATAGAATTATTAGAAGCAGTCGTTGGCAAAGACAGTTTCGTATCAGAGTTCAAAGATACAAAAGCTGAATATATTGCTACGATAGATTCCTATAATAATTGGCACTCCTTTAAGAAGGACAAAAAGAATCAAGAACTTATTGATTTAATGGATTTACGACAAAACTCTGTACAAAAATACGTTAGAACATTAAATGATAGTAGTAATTTAACAAATTATCTTGAGGATATCATTCTTAGCGTGATTCACTTACATTGTAATCGACTATTTGGTACTGATAGGGAATTCGAAAGAAAAATCTATTTCTTTGCACTTCATACGCTAAAAGGACAAAGTTACAAACGAAAGATGATGATAGAAAATGAAACAAGTGATTAAAAATAATATTCAACGTATTTTAAGAACAATTTATTTAATTTTTTCAATCAATAAAAAGCTTTCAATAATTGTTTTCATCCTTACAATATTAAGTGGGCTAGCTCCTACAATTTCAGTTTTATTGTCCCAATCATTATTAAATAGTTTACAAATACAAATCGGAGGAATAAAAAGCACAATAGAAATTTTTGTGTTCTATATCTTATTTTCAATATTTGCAGACTTAATAAGTAGTATTAGTTCATACTATTCAAGTAAGCTACAAATATTGTTAAACTATAAACTTAATTATATGGTTATGGAAAAATGTGGTGAATTATCAGTTGAACAATTTGAAAACTCTGATATTTATGACCAGATTACTCGATTAGAAAATGATATTTCTACTAAACCTTATCAAACTTTTCAAGCGATTCTATCTTTTATATCATCCTTGGTCACTTTACTATCAATCGCATCCATTTTGTTTTTGTGGAAGCCATGGACAATTCTTTTAGTGATGGTAGTCCCCTGTATATCAGCATTTTATTATTTAAAAATTGGGAAAGAAGAATTTGAAATGCGATATAATAGGAGTAATAAAGAGAGGGAAAGCTGGTATCTTAGTTATCTTATGACTCATGATTTTGCATTTAAAGAAATAAAAGTAAATAATCTTAAAGATTTCTTTTTAAAAAAATATTGGAATTTAAAAGATGATTTTATTGCTCAAGAAAATGCTATTAATAAGAAACAAGGAGTTGTTTCTATTCTGTTCAATATATTGCAAGAGCTAGTAAGTTCTGCTGTATTGATTTTAGCAATTATAGAAGCTTTTGAAGAGAAACTTCTTCTTGGTAATGTCACTTCATATATTAAATCTGTTAGCATGATTCAAAGCAACACTATGTCAATCATAACTTCTATGTATTCTATTTATAATAGCAATATGTATATGAATTTGCTTGATATTTTTATGAAATTACCTAGTGACTTATCGAATCAAGGAAAAGAGACAAATCAAATTCAATCAATAAATTTTGATCAAGTATCATATTCTTATGAGTCAAATATCATATTAAAAAATATCACCTTTGAAATAAATAAAGGGGATAAGGTAGCAATTATAGGTAAAAATGGCTCAGGTAAAACAACTTTATTAAAACTTTTAGCTGGTCTTTATAAGCCATCTGGTGGATTAATTCATGTTAATGAAGTTTTACTTGATTCTTTAAGTAAAAATAGCTACAGAGCGAGAATCTCTGTTCTTTTTCAAGATTTTTTGAAATTAGAAATGAGTTTACTTGATAATATTGCTTTAGGAGAACAGTTTAACAGACAAAATAGCCACAAAGTCAATAAAATTTTAAGTGAGTTAAATATTGATTTTTTAAAAGAAAGTAATTATGAAGACCAGTATCTGCTTGACAAACAATTAGGGAATTGGTTTGATGACGGTCAAGAATTATCTGGTGGACAATGGCAAAAAATTGCATTAGCACGAACACACTACAAGAATTGTGACGTATATCTTCTAGATGAACCAAGCGCTGCACTGGACTCTACTGCTGAAGTTAAAGTTTTTGATGAGTTTTTTAAATTGTCAGAAGAAAAAATTGGTGTATTTATTACTCATAAAATTGGAGCTGCAAAGAATGCAAGTAAAATTATTGTTCTAGATAATGGCTGTATTGTTGGGACAGGGACACATGAACAACTTTTATCTAATTGTTTCGCATATAGAGATCTTTATGAAAAAGAAATTTCATATTAAAAGGAGGAGTATCATGGATGAGATAAATTGTTATGTAAAAAAGATTGCATTGAGATTAAAAGATTTCGATTATATAGAACAAGTGTTACTAGAAAAAGATAACTATTTAAATTATGGAGAGGAGAAAATGTTTCCTAACTCTCCTTTGACAATGAGTCATGGAATCCCTGGTTTATGTTTACTTTATGCTGAACTTGATAGACAATATCCAGATGAAAATTGGATGGATTGTTGTAATGTTTATGTGCAAAAACTAGTAGAAATGGTAAAAATTTATGGAATTGAGGAGCCTTCGCTTTTCTCTGGCTGTAGCGGAATTTGTTTGGCTATTTTGGAAAGTTCTAACAAAGGAAAATTTTATGGAAAATTCAAAGACAGTGTAGATGTTTTTCTAAAAGATTTAGTGAATGAAAAAATTGAACAGATTAATTTTCATGAGGGAACATTAATGTTTGATTACGATACTATTCAAGGGATGACGGGTATTCTTAATTATATGTTGATAGATAGTACAAATCAAAGATACTTCATCCAACAAATCAAAGATATTATCGGTTATTTTATACAATTATCAAAAAAATATAATTACAAAGACATTGAAGTTCCTTATTGGCATATTTTTTCAGAAAATTTGTTTTTGAAAGAAGAAAGGGTTCTTTTTCCTGAAGGGGCTATTAATTTGGGGGTATCTCATGGTATTTCAGGTCCCTTAATTGTTATGTCCAAAGCTTTTGAATCTAATTTTAAAATTTCAGGGCTTGAAGAGGCTATTTTATCTATAAGTGAATTATTAACATCTAGTCTAGATACTAAACATAATAATTGGCCTAGTATGGTAGATATACGAAAGTTAAATGATAAAAATGCCTCATTTGAAGATAGTCGGGATGCTTGGTGTTATGGCAGACCTGGGGTAGCATTTGCTTTATTAAAAGCATCGCAAGCTTTAAACGACAAAAAGCTTTTGAATATTGCTTGTGAAACTATGAAATCTGCGGTTCATTCTGAAATCGGTCTTATATCACCGACTTTCTGCCATGGATATATTGGCGTTTCATATATTTATAAGAAATTTTATGAAGTTACAAAAAGTGATGTTTTCAATCACGAATCTAAACGATTAATGAATAAAACCATTTCTTTTTATGATGAATATTTACCATTTGGGTTTCCTAATTTGGAGCACAACACAAACGATCAAAATCAACAAGAGATGAAAATGGTTAATACCATTGGTATACTTGATGGTGTAACAGGTATTTTACTCTCCCTTTTGTCTTTGTTAGGTAATAAACAGACTAGTTGGGATGCAGTATTTTTACTTGATTAGATAGGCTAAGTGAGGGATTTTTATGATTGAAATTATTTATATTGATGATGATTTACAAATTACAAATTTAGTAAGGGAATATTTAGAAATGAATGGTTATAGAGTAACGACTATCCATTCATTTCAAGAATTAGACGAGATAGATATTTCCTTTTTTGATTTAATGTTGTTAGATGTGATGTTACCCAATATTAATGGAATTAATATTTGTAAATCTATTCGAGATTCCGTTTCGTATCCAATCATTTTTATTAGTGCTTTAGGATTGGAAGAAGATATCATTTGCGGATTAGAAAGCGGAGGAGATGATTATATTACTAAGCCGTTTAGTTTAAAGCAATTAAAGGTAAAAATTGATAGTCATTTAAGAAGAGAAAATAGAAATAATGTTTCCAAAAAAAAGATTCAAAGTCAAAATGTCGCTTTAAATAAAGAAAAAAAGCAGGTTGTTGTAAATGATACGATTGTCACGTTTCCTAAAAAAGAATATTTAGTTATTGAGAAATTAATCAGTAATATTGGGAATGTGATAAGTAAAGATCAGCTTTTTGAAACAGTTTGGGGATATGATAGTGAAAGCAATGTAAGTACAGTTACTGAACATATTAAAAAGATTAGATCTAAACTATCTGAATATGATTCTGATTTTACGTATATACAAACCAAATATGGATTAGGTTATATTTGGGAGCCAAAATATGAAAAATAACTATTCTCTAAAACGCTCATTCCACTTGTTAGTCATAAAAGTAGTTGCTTCTACAGCTGCTTTGTTTGCTGTTATCCTTATACTCTGGCTAATTTGGTTATCTGTATTTCCTAGAGATTATTATGAGAAAGTTTATTCGAAGTCTTTTTTAAATTCCGTAGAAAAAGAAATCCCAAGTCTTTTATTGGCTAAAAATCACACCATCCAAAATAAAGATTCAAAATTTCAATATTTAATAACTATCAATGGAAAAATTCAAATAAAAAGCGATAATTTTCCAAAGGGTGGTATCAAGTTAAACGAAACATCTAATGGCATACATTCATTTGTTGAAAACAACAATATCTATTCTTTTAAAGTATTTGATCATTACCCAGATGTCAAAATATTGATGGTTTATCCTGCTTTTTCAACTGGAAATCAAATATTAGATTATGTAAATGTCGTATTTCAATATTTTATCGTAGCTAGTCCAGTCCTGTTATTTATTTTTTTCCTTAGCTTTTTTACCACTAAATTATACAGAACTATTCATTCAAAATTTAAAATAGTGGAAATTCATTTGAAAGAAATCGAAGAAGGAAATTTATCAACGCCACTACCTAATTTTAACGACAAAGAGTTTGGCAAATTATCTAAACAGGTCAATAAAATGAGGATTGAATTGAAGAGCTTATTAGATGAATCCCGAAAAAAATTTATCGTGCAGAAACAATTATTTTCTTCTATTGCACATGATGTAAGGACACCGCTGACCATAATCAATGCTGAAACTGAATTACTAGAGCTTTTGTCAGATGATTTAGCTGTTCATCAACGGTGTTCCGTAATTACTTCTGAAATTTCGAGAATTGACCAATTATTGACGGAGCTGCTCAAAATAGCTCGTTTAAATACTGACAATTACACTTTAAAATATGAAGAACTTAACATAATCGATATTTTACAATCAACTATATTGGAGTTCTCTTCATTATCTAAAATGAAAAAAATCACAATCCGAAGGCATTACAACGACAATTTAAGAGCGGTATACTGTGATCAACTAATGGTTACAAGGATTATTCAAAATATTTTATCGAATGCAGTTGAACATGTAAATGTAAACGGAGAAATTGATTGTTCAGTTATTGACAGTCCTTTAGAAACGATAATATCTATTAGTAACACAGGTTCTCTATTTTCAGATGAATACTTAGAGGGGGAATTCACTCCGTTTTATTCCAATAAGCTCCAGAGAGAAAAAGAGCATTTTGGATTAGGTCTTTATATGTCAGATTTGATGATTAAAAAAATGAATGGCTCAATTTCTATCAAAAATGAAAGCCGTCGGGCAACTGTAGTTATCGCACTAAAAAATTATCCAGCTAGGTAAATGAATGACGAAAAGACTAATTAGTATATTGTCAAATGACAAATCAAAATCGGTCACTGAAATTCATTGGGCTGCATCGAAACGTTTTAATTAACAAAGGGCAATCTGCTAAAACGGGTTGTCCTTTTCCGTTATTATCAACCGATAATACTCAAATGATGTTTTTTAATTTTAAGATAAAATAAAAATATATTTTATTTCACGATATTAATTCACAATATAAAATAAAATGTTATAATATTAAACGTCGTATGTTATTTATAAGATTGTCATTTAACATAAAGGAGGATCATGAAATAAACTTTGAGATATTTGATAATGATGAATTCTAGAATTTTATCGGAGAATATGAATATTTTAACTTTACTATTGATAATGAAAGTTATGGAATTATCATTGAAGAAGAAATAGATGATTTTTCGGTATCTGTATATGATTGATTTATCAATTTTTTAAAGTCCCTAGAGATTTTGGAAAGATAAAAAAGTTCTATTTTCGGATTTTGAACAGAGATTAAGGTTATTTTGGTAAAAAAATAAGAAAGTTTGGAGAATGAATTGATGAAAAAGTGGGTAATGATTTTAGTAGCGTTAGTTGTATTGGGAGGATGTACCTTAGGAACAGAAGAAAAATCTGGGAAGACAAAAAGCTCTGAGAGTTCTAAAAAGGTAAGTGAATCTAAGAAAGCTGTTAAAAAAGCACCTGAATTGGTAGAAAACAGTTTTGATATTGATGGAACGGCGTACAAAATAAAGATTTTGAAAAAATGGGAAGAACATCCGCAAGAAGAAGGGATTTCCTTCAGTGTTGGAAACGCGATGGGAAGTGAGGCAGTCCTTTCTTATGGGTTGAAGAAAACAGATATTGAAAGCTTGGAAGTTTTTAAAGAAGTGGTAACTGATCAAATCGTTTCAACCGCTGAATTTGATGTAAATGAAGACGAAATTGAAAAGTCTCCGTACCAAACCACACACTATACAGGAGATCTTTACGTATTTACGGCAAAACCAGATGGGATAAAGGTTGAGGTTCGTTATTATTTCTTGGAAACAGAAACGGATTATGTCGTTGTAAATGTATTGGGATTACCATCATTTTTCCAAAAGAATGACGAAACCGTCACAGAGATTCTTAATTCATTTATAGCAGGATAAGTTAATACGGACAAAAGTCCCCAAATATGGAAGAGCCATATGAAATTAGTTTTTAAAAAACATTGATTTCATGCGGTTTTTCTGATTCAAAATAAGTTTAAATCTAGTTCCTCAAGAAGATTATTCTGTTTCTATCTATTTAGAAACTGATAAAGAAAATTCAAGTTTTTTCAGAAATGAATAGACTATGTAGGCGATGCTTTAATGTTAGATATAAAAAAGGAAAGATGGCAATGACAAATTTAAGATTGAAATATGAACAAACGAAAAAGATGAATGAAAAAGCAGTTCATATATTTACAATAAGAATATCTAATATTCATAAAAGTGAAGCTGAGAAGAAAAGATACAAGCTTCGTTGGATATTGTTTTTAGGTATATTATCAGCTGCTTTGATTGTTACAGGGTTGTCTACGACTCATCGGGCATTTTCGCTGTATATCGCATTTTTAATATTGTTCATCATTATACCTAGATTCTTTCCAGGAAAAATTTGGAATTTTTTTATCTTATTCAATAAAAAAGCTAGAAGAACTACGTCAGGAATTCAATATGTAGAAATAAATAATCAAGGATTATCTGTATTTGGATATATTACTTCTAATAAAGAAGATGTAAGCTTGGAAATGAAATGGAGTGAATTTGATAATATTTATCTAACAAAAGATTTTATCTTTTTTATGAATTCGCCTAAGTCTTGTGCACTTTGGATTCCTAAAAATGGACTTCTTGAAGGAAATATTGAGGAGGCAATAGAGAAGATTCGCTTATTCTATCCAATTGGTCTGATAGAGCTTGATTAAGATATAAAGAAGGTGAATTCAGCATTTAACGACGTAGCAATTAGGAAATTGTTGTCAATATTCGCCAATGTTCGAAAAAAATTTTCGCTTTCCAGGCAATGAAGTTGAGGTTGACCCAAAAGTTTTGAAAATAAAAAAATCGTATGAAATTCATTTGTGGAAACATTGATTTCATGCGTTTTTTCTATTTCGTAATCAGCGAATTTTCGATTTTTGGGTCAGTCTTGTCTTTTAAAAGCGAGATACTCAGAGGTTTTGTCTACTTCTTTGGAACTTTTTAAAGAATATGGGCAAGCGCATTTAACACCTTATGCTATAATGAAAGGAAAGCATTTAAAGCTATAATATGATAGTAATAATTCATATGGAAGGACGCAATAATGGGACAATCAATTATTTTAACTGGGGATAGGCCGACAGGCAAGCTACATATTGGGCATTATGTTGGCTCATTGAAAAATCGAGTAAGCATGCAAAACGCAGGGGAGCATCAGCTATTTGTTTTCTTAGCTGACCAGCAGGCGTTAACGGATCATGCCAAAGAACCTGAGAAGATTAGGGAGAGTATTACAGAGGTTGCTTTGGATTATTTGGCGGTAGGGCTTGATCCGAAGAAGGCAACAATCTTCATTCAAAGTCAAATTCCTGAGCTTTCAGAGCTTGCGATGTATTATATGAATCTAGTCAGTGTTGCACGTTTGAAGCGTAATCCAACGGTTAAAACGGAGATTGCACAAAAGGACTTTGGGGAGAGTGTTCCGGTCGGTTTCTTTGTCTATCCGATTGCTCAAGCCGCAGATATTACAGCATTTAAAGCGAACTATGTTCCTGTTGGGGCAGACCAAGCACCGATGATTGAGCAAACGCGTGAGATTGTTAGAAGTTTTAATCACACTTATCAGACTGATGTTTTAGTGGAGCCAGAAGGCATTTATCCAGATGAAATGTCTGCTCGTTTGCCGGGGATTGATGGCAATGCCAAGATGAGTAAGTCAATGAACAATGGTATTTACCTCTCTGATGACGCGGATACAGTGCAAAAAAAGGTAATGAGTATGTATACTGACCCTAATCATTTGCGGGTGGAAGACCCCGGTCAAGTTGAAGGGAATATGGTCTTTTATTATCTAGATGTTTTCGGTAAGGATAAGCAAAAGATTGCAGAGTTAAAGGCGCAATATTCTAAAGGCGGCTTGGGAGATGTCAAGGTTAAGAGATATCTCAATGACGTATTGCAGGCAGAGCTTGAACCGATTAGAAAACGTCGCTTGGAGTATGCGAATAATATTGACGCAGTCCATCAAATGCTACAAGAAGGTAGCAATCATGCGCGTGAGGTTGCAGCAGCAACGCTTGATCAAGTCAAACAAGCAATGGGTTTACATTACTTTAACTAAAAAGTAGAAAGAGAAGGGGAATTTATGGGCTTAGAAGAAACAGTAATAACTAGAAGAAGTCGTCGGGGAATACAGGAGAGTCAAGTCGCAACTCGGTCATATCCACCTGCTTTTATTGCTTGGTTTTTATTGATTTTCAGTATTTTACTAAGCGTTAGCTTTTATGCAGGACCGCTATTAAAACATTTACCAAACGGTGAAGTTAGTATTGGTCGCTTACTTGGTATGCTGATGAATAAGGGAGGGACACCGTATCTTGATTTTGTGACGGACAAGGGTCCGATTTATTTGCTTTTGACACAGCTTGGAAGTATTAAGATATTTGTCTTTTTAATAGCATTAATTATTCAGATTTTTATCTATTATTTCACCTTGGTTATTCTCTTCAAAATGGTGCGTAGAGTTGTTTTAGAGGATAAAATTGCCTTTGTTACAACACTTATCGCAGGCTTTCTTTTATCGCGTGTTACCTTTGGTGGCGAAGTGGCTTCGCTTTACGTAGTGCCCCTAATTTCAGGGAGTGTCTATATCGTGACGAGTTATTTGGATGAAGTGGGAATTAATGATGCAGCCTTTATTCTCTACGGCTTATTTGGGGCATTGGCAGCATTTATTGATAGTACGCAATTAGTTTTTTGGGTCGTTGCAAGTGTATTTTTATTAGTTTACAATCTTGTACACCATCGTTTCAAAATGCTCATCTATCAAGTTCTCTGTGTTTTATTTGGCAGCTTATTAGTGATTTTTCCTGTTTTTGTTCAAGCGGTTGGAGCAGGTAATCTAAATGCTTTATTGCAAAATGTTTTTAACAATCGTCTGACAAATCTATTGCAGACGCATTTAAATAATGGTGTTCAGGATTCCTTACTCGTTTTGCTTTTATATGGTGTATTAATCCCAATCGTACCATTTATTTTGAGTATTTTTTCAGATACTGCTAAGCGATGGCAAAACGGTTATATACTTGTCAGTCTATTTGCTGGCTTGACGTTGTTTTTTACAGTTTCTGGATATCAAATTGCACTACTTGCGGGTATCGTGCCATTTCTTGTAATCATTTTAGCAGCTTGGATTAAGACATTAAGCACATGGCGGATATTCCCGCTTGCATCCAACCGAAAGCTTTCGATGATAGGTGTACTACTTTTATTAATCATCTCAAGCGTTGGTTTACCTTTGGCTGGGGCGGCTGATTATGGCTTGAATCTGAAATCGGCTATCACGAGTAATCAGCAAACGTCAGAAAAGAAGATTGCTGCGTGGATTAAAAAGGAAAGCTCTGCTAAGGATACAATTTTTGTCGCTGTGGCAGATAGTAATATTTACCAATTGGCAAGCCGCAAGCCTGCAAGCAAATACGTGCTGCAATCAGGGGTTGATTTGGCAAACTATCAATCAGCTTCTAAGCAGCTGATTAGTGAACTTAAGGCGAATCAACCGAAATATTTAGTCATACCAGCAAAGGATTTTGAGAAAAATGCGAAGCTTTCTGTTGTTCAAAAAGAAATTATAGCGCTAGCGACGGCAAGCTATCAGCCAGTTCAAATCAGTGGTGTAAATGCGAAAACCTACTACATTGGACAGCTCAAGGTAAAGGCTGCTGCTGCGCCAAACGCTAGCAATGTTTCGCAAACTGTCCCTGATGAGAGTGTGACGGAGTAGTCTTTCTTCTGGATAAGACAAGAGTATGGAATTATCTTGTTCCATGCTTTTTTTTGGTGCTTTTCAGTTAAGCCAAAAGTAAAAATGCAAAAAAACTTTGAGTGAACAGTTAGTGTGAGGCTTCGGGGTGAGTAGAACGAAGACACGCAGGAGTGGCTTGGCGAGTTTCAAATTTAATGTCAACCATGAAAAAGCGGCTGGAACGTAAGTCTGCACCTTTGTTTAATGTTCGTAATTCACGAGGAACAATATGGCAACGACTAGAAAAATGATAAATTTCCGAATATTTGCGAGTTTTTGCTATCAATTTCCTAATTTTTCTACGTCGTTAAACACCAAATTTTAGTTCTTAGGAAATTTTTCCAAATTTGTTAAGTTTTATCTTTCTTTTCTCTGAGTTATATGTTAGAATTAATTTAATGAAATGGTTTACAAAATCGAAAATGTAAGTTGACAGGAGGGGTTGTCATGTTTAAACTACT
>JAISYB010000137.1 GCA_031270215.1 Streptococcaceae bacterium
AACTCGTCAGTAGTGAAAAAAATAATCTTTCTGAGGTTTATTTGTGATGCACTTATTCGTTATTTTTTATTCAGAAAATTTTGTTGGTTTTCACTTGACTTTATATAGTTAGTCTTTCAATTGATTATTTTGGCGATTTATAACTTTATATATAAAACCTTTTATAAGGGTAACATTGCATCATTTGTCAGTCAAGCGTTTACAATCTCGAAAAAATATTTTCCATTTATTTTATTAGATATATTATGTTTTTATAAATCATTGCAATATTCCGACAAAAAACACGATTTCACATCTCTGTAAAATCGTGCTTGAAAGGCGGTGGGACAGCAGCATTAGCGGTGGTCCAATTTTTCTATAGTAGCTATCTAATAGCTTTAAACACGATATAAAATCTCGTCCAGATACTCGACATCCTGCGTTTTTCCAACAACTAAAATAGAATCTCGCTCATGAATGATTGTATCCGCTGTTGCGATAGTTACATCGCCGGTTGCTGATTTTATCGCAGAAATCTGTACATTGAACCGCTTCGGGAAGCTCAAATCCTGTAGCGTGTGATTAATAAATTTTGGATTAAACACCTTGATTTCTGCCATGGAGAAGTCAGGGCTTATCTCAAAATAATCAACAAAATTATTGGCAATCAGGCTGTGCGCAATCCTTACTCCCATGTCGCGCTCTGGGTGAATCACGCGGTCAGCACCGATTTTCTCCAGAACTCTGGCATGATAGCTATCAAGTGCCTTTGCCCAAACACTTTTAACCTTCATCTCTTTAACCATCAAAGTGACTAAAATACTTGCCTGAAGATTCTCGCCGATTGCAACAACTACCGTATCGAAGTTGCGGATTCCCAAAGATTTCAAAACGGATTCGTCCTGAGCATTTGCAACAACTGCATGAGTTGCAATGTTCATGTACTCATTTACCCGATCCTCATTGGAGTCAATTGCTAAAACTTCATGACCTGTTTCGGCTAAAGTTGTAACAATACTGCTACCAAAACGACCCAAACCAATTACCGCAAAGCTCTTTTTCATCACCCATTACCTCAATCTCTCAAAATTATACGTCATTTCATCTCCATAATATCACACCTTGCCATTCATTTTAAGGATAACAATCCGTTAAACGATTTAGAGAGGGGAATGAAGTAAAAATTACGGTGTAATAGCCCAAATATCTTTTGAAAAAATACTGAAAAAGCCACCCAACTAGAAAAAATCTAGTCAGGTCAGCTTCTTTTTTGAATTCAAAGTGACTTTTGGGTCAAACTTCATTGCCTGGAAAGCGATAAATTTTTGAAGATTGACAAGTATTTGCCCTCAATTCCTAATTGCTACATCGTTAAACGCCGATTTTCACCTTATCATTTTTAATAAAATTAATGCTCTAACATCTCTTGAGCAATCTCTTTTCCTGACAAATCACTTGGATAATAAGTCGGCCAATTAGTCAATTCACTAAGTAGCGCTTCTTGACTATCGTTTCCAAAGTAAATATGGAAGTGCTCAGCCTTTGTCGGTGCAATATTATGATCACTAAATTGAACGTACTTATAAGCACCATCAACGTCTTCAGTTGCTTCAAATAGATAACGAACTCCGCGATTACCAGCTTCGTAGTCTAAAATCTTCTTGCCAACGTACTTATAGGTTGCCTTGTGATTTTTACCATCAATGATAAAATCAATTGTTTTATTTGTAATCTTAATATCATCAACATCAGTTTTATAACCCGTTGTATAATAAGCTTTATATTCTTCTACAGTCATTTTTTTCTTAAGCTTTGCTTTATAATCGAAAACTTGGTCTAATGTTCCGTCCTGTAGATACGGATAAACAGATTGCCAGGTGCCTTTATAGTCTGTCAGCTTGCGATCTTTTACTTGGCTATCCTTGAAATAACCGTCATAAACTGTCTTTTCTTCCTCATGTTCCGGCTTTATATCTGCTTTGCCGTCTGTTTGATTTGTTGTTTTTTCAAGAGCTTTCAGATTAGATTGCATGACAGAGATATAGTTTTCCCCCGCTTTTTGCTCTGCTTTAGTCAAGCCCTCAAGTGGATTTAAGACATCTAGCTCCACATTTGCCTCATCTGCCAACGTTTTTGCGATTTTATCCGAAGCATTTTCTTCAAAATAAATATACTTAATATTATTTTCTTGAATATAACCCTTTAATTCTGCAAGGCGTGCTGAGCTTGGTTCTTGATCTGGCGACAATCCTGAAATAGCAACTTGATTCAAGCCGTACTCCAAAGCAAGATAATGAAATGCCGCGTGCTGAGTAACAAAATTCTTTTGCTTAGCAGACGTTAAACTATCTCTGTATTCTGTATCCAAAGCCTTTAATTTAGCAATGTATTGATCCGCATTCTCGGTAAATATCGCTTTTTTCTTCGGATAAGCTTTAGATAATTGATCGCGGATATTTTCCACTTCCTTAATTGCTAACACTGGATCTAACCAAACATGCGGGTCTAAAGCATGCGAATGTGCCTTGCTATCATGGTCTTCATCGTCCTCCTCCTCGCCACCAGGCAAAAGTAGGATATTCTCACTTGCTTTTATGACCTTGACATCTTCTTTCTTCAAACTCTTTTCAAGCTTTGGCACCCAAGTTTCCATATTTTCGTTATTATAAACAAATGCGTCGGCATCATTTATCTTTGCAATATCCTTCGCTGAAGGCTCATAATCGTGCGGTTCAATCCCAGCACCAATCAATAATGTTACATCTCCTTCATCACCAACAACATTTTGGGTAAAATCATACATTGGATAAAAAGTCGTCACAATATCTATTTTTCCATCGTTCTTCTTAGTACTTTCCTGATTTTTAGCACTGCATCCCGTTAAAAACAATGCTATAAATCCAATAAATAAAGCTAATTTCTTCATTTGCCACTCTCCTCCTAATTGCTATCTATGGACAATTCCACGAAGCAAACTGTAATTATTCCGATTAACGTTTTTCAGTATAACATAGAATTTTTCTTTTTCAAATATTTTTTGAATAAAAAAA
>JAISYB010000182.1 GCA_031270215.1 Streptococcaceae bacterium
TTTTAAAGGTTGACGGTGATCAAGCATTAATTCTTAAAGTCGATGCTTTGACGAACACTGAGATGGGCACAGAGAGTGCTAACGTCCCATTCCTATCAATAAAAGCTCAGGGTGCTTTATCTGCAGAAACACGTGCAGCTTACTACTTTGATGAGGACGGTTCAAACGGTTATCAGGATAGTGGTTTAGCAGCAGGCTATGGCTTAAAAGCAGCGATTGATTACTACTATGCCCATACCTTGATAAATTATGAGAGCAAAATCTTAACAGTTAATTTACACGACCCAGACTTAGCTACTTTTAACAGAGAAAATAATCTATCTTGGGAATATAACGGTGCTCCTTGGGCTGATTTTTATAAAGACACTCACTTTGCGAGCACGGTTGATCCTATTGATGGTAGCCAACAAGCGTTTGCCTTAAGCTATGGTGATATTAATAGCACCATGGGCATAGGTGAAATAGATCTGGGAGATGCTAGGATTCCTTACTCTGCTTTGTTAGATTTCTCAAGCGGTGGCGACGATGTCTTCTGGCTTCGGTCGACGGCATCGATGGAGGAGTTTCAATACACCCCTGTTGTGGGCGCTGTCTATAATGGCATACCCTTATTTACCCTAGTGCCCTCTTCGCCATACTGCTCCGTTCGCCCTGCTTTGTGGGTGAAGTTAAGCTAAAGTGATAAATATGTTTGGTAGAAAAGTAGGTATCATCTGAAATGTACCAAATTATTGTCAAACTTCGTTTGAGTGCTGTCGCACTTGTTCGCTTCGCTCGCACAATAATTTGTTACAAAAACACACGCTTCACTGGAAAGGCAAACTTTCCGATTCCGCTTAGTGTTTTGGCTCGGGAGAGTTTATCAAGCTCACAAAGCTGGATTGTATAAAAAGGCGGGAGGTCTTGGGTTTTTCAAAAAATAGACCCCTTATACATCAGACAAGAAAATCCAAAAGATTTACCGTGTTGATTTGGGAATAATGATGATTCCAAAATAGGAAAAAGACAAATGAATATAAGTTGGTAATTCAAGATACAAAAAACAGGTAGCAAACTTGAAAAAGTTTGCTATCTGTTTGCTTATCTGGCTCTTTTCTTGTTTAATTACCGGATACGTTCAATGAGCTGCGTAGTAATATCATTCAATGTTTGTTTGGTATTTTCAGCATTTTTAGGCAGCTTTTGAATGATTTTGAGTGCCTGATTAGTGTATTCTAGGGCGATTTCTTTAGTTTTATCAAGCGCATTTGTTTCGCGAATAATTTTTTCAACACGTGTAGCATCATAATCTGTCATAGCTTCGCGCTTGTTAAGAATGGGCGCAAGTGTAACTAGCTTTGTTTCTAATGCTAGAAGTAATGGCAGGCTATAGACACCCTGCTTCATATCCTCAAGCACTGGTTTGCCAATAACTTGTTCAGTTTGAGTATAATCTAAGTAATCGTCGATAATTTGAAAGGCGATACCAACATTTTTTCCAATATCTCGTGCTTGACTGGCAAGTAGATGTGACGTGCTACTCTCAATGGCACCAATTGCACAGCTAAGTGAAAAAAGTTCTGCCGTTTTGCCGGAGATATTGCTCAGATAGTCTGCTGCCGTTTGCTTGAGATTATAGCGAAAATTCATCTGCCCAAGCTCACCATCTAAAATCTTTTCCATTGAATCAGAATGGAGCTGTAATGATTTTAAGCTGTCAGTATAGTTTGCCATTAGTTTAAATGTCGTAACGAACAGATAATCACCGGCGTAAACGGCAACATCTTCGCCAAATTGATGTGCAATAGAGGGTAAGCCTCGGCGGGTGGTTGATTTGTCAACGATGTCATCATGAATCAGTGTCGCTGTATGGAGCATTTCAATCGCTGCGGCGAGCGCAATTTTCTTGTCCGCGTCCGGTGTACCAAACTCGGAAAAAAGTAGCTGGTAGGCAGGACGGAGCATTTTACCGCCTTGGTTGAGCATTTCTAAAACGGCTGATTCAACCGCTTTATTTTTAATGCGTAATGTTTTTGTCATTAATTGCTTGGTTTGCGTGAGCTCACGCTTTAGTTTAGGATAGGATTTCCAAATCGAGTGCACGAATAATTCTCCTTGCTTATATTCTTTAGTGTTTATTCAATCCATTTATTGTGGTACATTAGGTTCATTTTTTGTAATTGCTTGACTCGGGTGAGTAGAAAGTTGCCTGCAATGCCGTTAAAAATGCCTGCAAGAACTCCCAAAATGGCTAAGGCTGGTAAGTAAAGCATAATCGCCCAGCTTTTGGCAATCAAGCTTGCGACGACTAATTGCCCGACATTATGAAAGAAGCCACCAACTGTTGAGATACCAACCACACTGACTCGACGTGAGCCAAGCTGCTTGATGGCAAGCATAGCGATAAAACTCAAAAGGCTTCCGGCAAAGCTATACATAAATGTCGAAGCGGTGCCGAGTAAAAGCGTTGTGACTAGCAAACGTGTTGCAAGCATTTGGATTGTGTTTTTAGTCGGCAAGGTAAATAAGCAAACAACTGTAACAAGGTTGGCAAGTCCAAGCTTTGCACCGGGAGCTGCGGCAAATAATGGTGGTAGGAAACCCTCAACCACACTGATTGCGACTGCAATCGCAGCGAGAATTGAGGTATAAAGTATAATTTTCAAGTGGTTCATCAATAAATCACATCTCCATCATTGGTTTTAGCGGTTGTTTTGACTTCGATAACAAGCTTGTGAGGTAGACAGACAATTGTTTCGCCTGCTTTTTTTATCCAGCCACGTCTGATACAAACCTGATCTGGGCAGTTTGCTTCCTTAATCCGAATGCGATGATCCTTAACTTCAATGAGGTTATAATCGCCATCATCTTCGATATAGCGATAGCTGATTGCCTTATCAGAGGTTAAATCAAAGCTTTTGATTAATTTGCCATCTACTCTAAGCTCCGCCCAAACCTTATTTTGCGCATTTTGCTGAGCATTAAAGAGGAAAAACGGCAAAAAAGAAAGCGTCAAAAGTACGGCGATAATGATAAAATCAAGGGGTTTAAATTTCAAATATTTGTTTAAAATAGTCATCATAACTACCATTTTACACTAAGAGAGCAAGCTGTGGACAGTATTTATTTGAATTATTTTTAGGAATTAGATGGTAAAGTGGAACACATAAGGATTACTTGCTAAAAAGCATGAAAATTTTAACAAAATTCTGATGTAAAAAATAAGAATTGTTCATCAGAAAATCGGATATTAGATTTTTTATGAAGTATTTAGTACAATGTCTAAGTATAGTTTTGTGTGATTTAAAGTTCAATTTAGAAAAGAGGGATGAAAAAATGTTTATTAAATATCTCGGGCGTTACAAGGGCTATGTAGTCGGCTCGTTATTATTTACTATTGTCATGGTGTTAACGGCATTGTGGCAGCCTAAGCTTTTACAAAAAGTGCTGGAAGCAGTTTTAAAGAATGATAGCTCCAAGATTACTTCGATTGGGATTTGGCTATTGGTGATTGCAGGGATTGGCTTGGCTGCCGGCGTTTTTAATACGATTTTTGCCGCTAAGATTGCCCAAGGTGTCACGGCAGATTTAAGGGAGGATACTTTCCGGCAAATCCAAAAATTCAGCTATGCAAATATTGAGCAATTTAATGCTGGAAATCTAGTGGTGCGTCTGACGAACGATATGACGCAAATTCAAAATTTAGTCATGATTACCTTTCAGATTTTGACGAGAATACCATTGTTATTTGTGCTGTCCTTTATCTTTGCAGTTCAGACATTGCCTGAGCTTTGGTGGATTATTGTCCTTTTAGTCGTTTTGATTTTTGGGGTAACGCTCGTTTCTTTTCGCATGATGGGCAGACATTTTCAGGCATTTCAACGATTAATGGATAAGATTAATCAGATTGCCAAAGAAAATCTTGCTGGAATGCGGGTGGTAAAAAGCTTTGTTCAAGAAAAAAACCAATATAGCAAGTTTCGGGCAACTTCAAATGAACTCTTAGGGCATAACCTTTCCATTGGATATATTTTTTCAGTGATGATTCCAATTTTTATGATGATTGCTAACCTAGCGATATTTGTTGCGGTTTATATGGTATCGACCTTGGTTAAAACTAAGCCTGAAGCAATCGGGGCACTTGCTTCATTTATGAATTATATGTCTTTGATTATGTTTGCGATTATCATGGGCGGCATGATGATTATGCTTGCTTCACGGGCGTTTATTTCGGTTGGACGGATTAAGGAAATCCTAGAAACTACTCCGGCAATGACTTTTAAGGATGTGCCAGATGATAACTTGAATAGCTCTGTTAGCTTTGAAAATGTCAGCTTTAGCTACCCAGGAGATGATGAGGCAACGCTTAAGCATGTTTCGTTTCAGATTAATCCAGGAGAGATGGTCGGTATCGTTGGTGCGACAGGCTCAGGCAAGTCCACGCTTGCTCAGCTAATTCCACGCTTATTTGACCCAACTGAGGGTGTGATTAAGATTGGTGGTAAGGATTTGCGTGAGATTAATCAGAAGACGTTGCGTGATACAGTGTCGATTGTCTTACAAAGAGCGATTTTATTTTCAGGAACGATTGCTCAAAATTTACGTCAGGGCAAATCAGATGCCACCGAGTGCGAGATGGAGCACGCAAGTGCCATTGCTCAAGCTAAGGAGTTTATCGAAAAGCAAGCCAAGCGCTATGATGCACCTGTTGCCGAGCGTTCAAGTAATTTTTCCGGTGGGCAAAAGCAGAGAATGAGTATTGCTCGTGGTGTCATCAATGCGCCGAAGATTCTCATACTAGATGATTCGACCTCGGCACTTGACGCCAAGAGTGAAAAGCTTGTTCGTGAAGCGTTAAATCACGAGCTGCCTAACACAACAAAAATTATTATTGCGCAAAAGATTTCCTCTGTCGTTC
>JAISYB010000004.1 GCA_031270215.1 Streptococcaceae bacterium
CACAACGTTATCGCTCCGGGTACGCATGGCTATAAGACGATTCGGATTACCAATAATGATTCTACTACTAGTAGGGGCAAAACTGAAGTGACTTATAAGCTAACGGCAGTCGACGGCGCACCACCAAGCGCAACGATCACTAGTGACACCGATTCGTTCTTAGCTGGTAGTCGAATAAAGTTTGCTGTTTTGACCAATGCTGCTACGGATAGTGGAACTGGTGTGCCAACGGTTAACTGGACATCAGGAACAGCTGGGACATATTTAACGACAGATGCCAGCAGCACTTATGCTGACATCAGTTGGCAAGCGGCTAATGCGTTTTCAGGATATAGCGGTACTAATCTTGGTAATATCAATGTTATTAAAGACATCGTTGTCCTCTGGAAATGGGATTTTGAAGATACTACCGAAAGTTCATCGACCTATAACGAAAAAGAAACCAATCTTGCTAAGGCAGAAAATATTCCAACGATTAGCGTAAGCTTCGGAAAAATCAAGGCAGAACAAGTCGATTAAACGTTTCAAAAAGTTGATATTCATTCAACGTAATGTTTCCAAAAAAGCCAAGTTCAGCGCTTTGTCTGAGCTTGGCTTTTGTATACTACAAACAAAAATTTTAGGTAAAGAGAATATTCCAATCTTACGCTATCAGATGAGGTTTTACTTATTTTTACACTAAGCCTTGACTTATACATTTAATCGTTGTTACAATAAGCAAGGAAAAACAATAGGATTTGTTAGGTGAGGCTCCTATGCAAACACAGGCTACTGCCCAAAAATGTCGAGAGACGCCAATGGGTAGAACAGGGATTGTCGAATTTAAGGCTTTCCATAAGGTAGCTAAATCGCATTATAGCGGTTTTACGTTGTCTAGTGCCAAAGCTCAACGATGAGATCAAGATTAATGTCTTTTTATGCTCTTCGTTGCCCTTAACGAAGAGTTTTTTACTGTTTAAAATTAATGTCAAAGGAAGGTGAGGAACAGATGGACGATAGTCATACGGAGCAGGGAATTAGTGATCAGTTAAGCGTTTGGCAGCGTCCGTCTGTCAACCTTTGAAATCAATAATTCCAAGCTCAAACTCAATATTAAAAATATAAGGAGGCAGGAGCATTGGAAAACAAAAAAAGTAACAAAGTAGATTACAAACACTTTGCCGCTCAAGATATGACGGCATTATTTCCCGATATTACACTCGATAGCAATGGTTTAGATAACCAAATGGTTGAAGCTTCAAGGAAAATTTACGGGGAAAATCGGATTGCTTACGGCAAGCAAACACCGTTTTTCATCGAAGCATTAAAGGCATATATCACACCATTTACCTTGGTATTAATCGTTTTAGGCGTGATTTCATTTATCACAGACTATCTTCTAGCTGCGCCAAAGGATCGGGATCTTTTCGGTGTGATGATTATCTTTACGATGGTTATCGTTAGTGGCACAGTAACCTTGATTCAATCAGTTAGATCTAATCAAGCAGCAGAAAAGCTAAAGTCACTGGTGAAAATTACAGCAAATGTTAAAAGAAGTGGCATTTATCAGGAAATTCCAATGGAAGAAATTGTTTGCGGAGATGTGGTGAAACTCTCTGCGGGCGATATGATTCCGGCAGATATGCGTTTGCTTGTGACCAAAGATTTGTTCATCTCGCAGGCAGCATTGACAGGTGAAAGTTATCCGATTGAGAAGTCAACGGCGCTTGAAATCGCTGAAATTGGGGTAGCAACGGATTATCCAAATCTATTATTTATGGGAAGTAATGTCATCAGTGGTAGTAGTGAGGGTGTCGTAATTGCTGTTGGCAATCAAACCTTATTTGGAGATGTCGCCAGTGATTTAACACAAAAATCCGAGCAGACAAGCTTTGAGTTGGGGATTAATAAAACCTCAATGCTTTTGATTAAATTCATGGCGCTCATGACACCACTCGTCATTGTGATTAATGGCTTTGCAAAAGGCAGCTTTATGGAGGCATTTTTATTCGGATTATCAGTCGCTGTCGGCTTAACGCCGGAGATGTTACCGATGATTGTGACAACTAATCTCGTTAAGGGTGCAACGAAGATGTCTAGGAAAGGCACGATTATTAAAAATCTAAATGCCATTCAAAACTTTGGGGCAATTGATGTTTTATGTACGGATAAGACAGGAACCCTAACGCAGGATAAAATTATCCTTGAATATCATTTGGATTGTAATGGTGTTGAGGATTCGCGAGTTTTGCGTCATGCGTACCTAAATAGCTATTATCAAACAGGCTTAAAAAATCTGCTGGATGTAGCGATTATTGAGGCGACCAATGAAGAAAAACTTGATTTATCCAATAATTATCGCAAGGTTGACGAGATTCCCTTTGATTTTGAACGCCGCAGAATGAGTGTTGTAGTAACTGATGACACAGGCAAAACACAGATGATTACTAAGGGTGCAATTGAGGAAATGCTGGCTATTTCAAGCTATGTTGACTACCATGGTCAAGCTTTTCCATTAACAGAAGCTGAAAAAATCAAAGTTTTAGCCAAGGTTGAGGACTTAAATAATGACGGTTTGCGTGTGATTGGTGTGGCGCAAAAGACTAATCCAAGTGTGGTGGATGAGTTTTCAATTGCCGATGAGGCGGAAATGGTGCTAATCGGCTACCTTGCCTTTCTTGATCCGCCTAAGGAAACAACTAAGCAAGCACTCGAAGCTTTAAAGCAGAGCGGTGTAGATGTCAAGGTTTTAACCGGTGATAATGAATTAGTCACACGTTCAGTCTGTCGGCAGGTTGGTTTATCAAACGAAGCTTTGATTACTGGCGAGCGCTTGGAGCATTTGAGCGATTCAGAACTAAGTGAAGTCATTGAGCAAAACCATATCTTTGTCAAGCTAACCCCTAAGCAAAAATCGAAGATTGTCCGCGTTTTACGCAGTAACGGTCATTCAGTCGGCTTTATGGGAGATGGGATTAATGATGCGGCAGCAATGAAAGACGCAGACATTGGGATTTCAGTGGATACGGCAGTGGATATTGCTAAGGAATCAGCGGATATTATTCTGCTGCAAAAGGATTTGATGGTGCTGGAAAAAGGGATATTATCTGGGCGCGAAACCTTTGGCAACATTATGAAATATATCAAAACAACCACCAGCTCTAACTTTGGAAATATGTTTTCCGTCTTAGTTGCGAGTACATTTCTACCATTTTTACCAATGCTACCTTTACAAATCCTGTTTTTAAACTTGATTTATGACATTTCTTGTATTTCTGTCCCTTGGGATAAAATAGATAGAAAATACTTGGAAGCACCTAAGCGCTGGGAAACATCGAGTATTGGCAAATTTATGATTTGGTTTGGACCAACGAGCTCAATTTTTGATATTACGACCTATTTAATCATGTATTTCATCATCTGTCCAGCAGCAGTTGGAGGCAGCTTTCATACATTAAATAGCACACAGCGACTTGCCTTTATTGCAATTTTTCATGCCGGCTGGTTTGTTGAATCCCTCTGGTCGCAAACACTTGTCCTACATGCTTTACGGACTGAGAAGCTACCATTTATCAAAAGTAATGCTTCGTTTATCATGACGACGATTACCCTACTGGGTATTTTGATTGGGACGATACTACCGTTTACTGCTTTTGGCGAAAACTTAGGCTTAGTTGCCTTGCCTCACAGCTATTGGTTCTTTTTAGCCTTGACCATTATTGCTTATCTGATACTCGTTAGCATTGTGAAGCATTTTTATGTGAAAAAATACGGCGCATTGCTGTAAGGTATCGTATTTGATAGCAATATTACTCAAGATTATAGAAGTCAAGTATCAGTCAAGACAGACCTGTCTTGTCGTGGTGCTTGGCTTTTTGGGGTTTACTTGTACTAAAATACTGAATTTTCGGTGAATACTGGCATATTTTCTTATGAAAGATGCCAAATCTTAGGGCAATGCTTGAGAAACCCTTTGAAAGTTTGAATTTTTTCCGTAATAAATATCGGGAGGCTTGAACGCTCAAACTTATAAGGAGGGTAAGATGTATCAAATTAAAATAAATCAACTACCCATGCAGCCGCGCGAAAGATTATATTTATTAGGTGCTAAGAAGCTCTCAGATGCGGAGTTATTGGGCATTTTACTTAGAACCGGTATCAAGAGTTGCTCAGCAACGCAGCTTGCAGAGAAGCTTTTGGCAAAATATGACAATCTTGCTCAATTTGAAAAGGCAAGTGTTGAAGAATTAGTCCAGCAAACAGGGATTGGCTTTGTAAAAGCAGTAGAAATCAAAGCAATGATTGAACTTGGGCAACGGATTTATTGTGCTGTTGCAATTGATAAAAAAAGAATTATCGACAGTGCGACTTTCAGCAATCACTTAATGCTTGAAATGGGGAGCTTAGAGCAGGAGCATTTGATTGCTTTTTACTTGGATACTAAAAATCAAATCATTCGCCAGCAAACCATTTTTATTGGTTCGATTAATCAATCAATCGCTCACCCTAGAGAAATCCTCTATCATGCAGTCAAATCAATGGCAGCTAACGTCATTCTGGCACATAATCACCCATCAGGCTCTGCTCTGCCAAGCCAAGAGGATCGAAGCTTTACTCAAAAGATGAAAGAAAGCTGTTTGATTTTAGGCATTAATCTACTCGACCATATCGTTGTTGGTAAGCGTGATTATTATAGCTTTATGGAGCGTGGCGAGATTTGAAAAAATCAAGCTTTAGCGTTACGATAAGGAAAGTAAGATGAGTGAAGGAGGTAACAACGATGAAATTAACGATTTTAGGCTGTTTGGGCGGTTTTCCGCATAATGATGAGGGAACGACAAGCTATTTACTTGAGGCAAAGGGATATAATCTTTTGATTGACTGTGGATCAATGGCGATTTCAAAGCTAGAGCATTTTATCTCGCCGACTTGTTTAGATAGTGTGATTCTTTCGCATTATCATCATGACCATATTGCCGACTTGGGTGTCTTGCAGTACTATCGTCAACTGTGGCATGGCAAGTGGGATCATAAACTTTTGAAGATTTGGGGGCATACAGAGGACGATTTTCATTTCAATGACTTAACGATGGAGAATGTGTCTATTGGCAAGCCATACCAAGAAAGTGATGTTAAGCATATTGGACCTTGGGACGTGACTTTTCTTAGGACTGTTCACCCTGTGCCGTGCTTTGCTTTTCGCTTTCTGGAAAAGGTAACCGGTAAGATTTTTGTCTTTACGGGCGATACAGGTTATTTGGCAGCACTTGAGCTATTTGCAAAAGACGCAGATCTCTTTTTAGCGGACACTTATTTATTTAAGGGAAATGAAAACCATCATGCACATCTAACGAGCTACGAAGCAGGACTGATTGCTAAGGGGGCAGGTGTTAAGCAGTTGGTGTTGACACATTTACCTGAAAGTGGCAATCTGTTGCAGCTGAAAGTTGAGGCGCAGCAAGCTGCCGGTGATGAAATTAAAGTCACCTTAGCACAGCCAAGCCTGCAATTAGAGATTTAACAGATTAAGCAAGCGACTATCTAGCGCTTGTATACATAGTAAAGAGCTTGTGGCGCACGAGCTCTTTTTGCTGTGCATTAAATTTCGTGAATAAATATTTAATTTTTGATATACTAAAAAAG
>JAISYB010000008.1 GCA_031270215.1 Streptococcaceae bacterium
CAACTACAATGGAACAAGCGGAGATATTGATGTGCTGACTCACGAAGCAGGCCACGCTTTTCAGGTCTACCTGTCAGCAAAACGGATAAAAGCTGCAAGCTTGATTTGGCCGACGATAGAAGCAGCGGAAATTTTCAGTATGAGTATGGAATTTATTACGTGGCCGTGGATGAGCGCCTTCTTTGGCGAAGCTACCCTAAAATATCAATTTTCACATCTTTCAGATGCTTTGAAATTTTTGCCGTACGGTGCTTTAGTTGACCATTTTCAACAGGAAGTTTATGAAAATCCATATTTAACACCAAATGAACGCAAAGTATTATGGCGAAAATTAGAGCGGCAGTACAAACCGGAAAGGGATTATTCTGAATCTGAAGCACTTGAACGAGGGATTTTCTGGTTTAGGCAAGGACATATCTTTGATGTGCCATTCTACTACATCGACTATGCCTTGGCGCAGGTTGTCGCTTTCCAGTTTTGGCAAAGAGTAATCGTTGAAAAGGATTCATCTGCATGGCGAGATTATCTTAAAATTGCCAGCATCGGCGGTGAGAAAACCTTCCTTGAGCTGATAGATGCGGCAGGACTTGTTAGCCCATTTGAAGCAGGTGCGCTAGATAAATCTATCAAAGCAATTGAAGCTTTCTTAGAGCAGATTGATGAAGCAGCCTTGAGCTGAATAAAAACGCCTAACAGTTACCAATAATTTTGGTAGCACTAGGCGTTTTTTGATTTAATTTTCGGAATAAGGCTCAACATGAATGTCGATGTCATAGACATTGCAGTTATCTTTTAGTCGCCGCTCGACGATCTCGGTTACTTGGTGGCTGTCGTAGACGCTCATATTAGGATCCATTTCAATGACAACATCAAGGAAAATATTACTACCATAGGTTCTGCCACGAATGTCAACAATCCGTTTAATCTCAGCAATCTTAAATATTTCCATGCGATAGCTTTCGATTAACGCTTCGTCAAAGCCGTCTGAGAGTGAGAAGGCACTGTCAGAGAAGATGTCATAGGCTGTTTTGAAGATGAAAAAGGTGATGATAACGGCACAAATTTTATCTAAAATTGGGAATCTTAAAGCGCTGCCTAAGATTGCGACCGTTGTTGCGATACTGGTTACCGCATCACTGAGATTATCCTTTGCCGCAGCGAGAAGCCCCGGACTACGTAATCTTTCGGCAAGTTTTTTATTATAAAGGTAGACCGTCAACATGATGATTGCCGCAAATACACCGACTAGTGCTGATAGCGGATTGATGGGCTCAATTGTGTTTGAGAAAAGCTTTTTAATTGTTGATAATAAAACCTCAAAGCCAACTGCCAGCATGATAAAGCTAGTAATCAGACTTGCTACGTTTTCTATCTTCCAATGCCCATAAGCGTGGTCATCATCTGCCGGACGTCTGGCAAGTCTTAAGCCGATTAGCACCGTGAGATTGCCAAGGACATCGGTAATGTTATTGAACGCATCAGCAATCAAGGACTGAGAGTTTGACATTTCGCCGATTGCAAGCTTTATCCCTGATAGAAAAATATAAGCAACAATGCTTAATAACACGCCTTTTTCTGCTAATTTTAACTCATCATAGCGGTTCATCATAATCCCCCTAGCTCATCATATATCATATCTTCATTTTATCACAAAGCTGTATTTTTGAGATAAAAATTCTTTTTCTCGGTGTTTAATGATTTTAAAATCTTGTACAAAAATGTCATAGAACTAACGGTCTGAGAGATAAATTTTTACCGCTGTTTAATGCCGACTAGTCAACCTACTAAGGGAAACTCGCTAAAGCGGCATTACCGCTAGCTTTTTTGTAATATTACCTAGAAAGGGATAAATTTCCGAACATTTGCGAGCATTTGTATCAATTTTTTTAATTTTTACATCGTTAAACGCCGAGTGCGCCTTTTTTACTTGCAGTCAATGCAAAATGCGGGAGCTTGGCATTGGTGTCTAGCAAAATTTTTGCAGCAAGATTAACCAAAGCGTTTTAGTAAGGGTATCTGCACTTTTGTTTATGTTATAATGTGACTAATGGTTTTGGAGGGATTAACGTGGAAAATTATTTATTACAGCAGATGAATGAGCAGCAAGCGCGCGCAGTTCAGGCGACAGAAGGTCCTGTCTTGATTATGGCAGGCGCAGGTTCTGGTAAAACGCGTGTTTTAACGCATAGGATTGCTTACCTGATAGAAGAAAAAGGAATTAATCCTTGGAATATTCTAGCGATTACTTTTACGAATAAAGCAGCTAAGGAAATGCGTTTGCGGGTAGAGAAGCTAATCGGCACTCAAGATGTCTGGATTTCAACCTTTCACGCAATGTGTGTCCGAATTCTAAGACGTGATGGTGATAAGATTGGCTTTAATCGTAATTTTACAATTATCGATACGGGCGAAGCTAGAACTTTGATGAATCGTATCAAAAAAGAGCACAATTTAGATCCGAAGAAATGGAGTACACGTGCCATTCTTGGAACGATTTCTAATGCCAAAAATGATTTGCTAACTGCCGCTGCTTATGAAAAACAAGCTGGCAATCTCTATCAAGAGGTTGTTGCCAAGTGCTATCAAAGCTATCAAAGGTATTTAAGACAAAACGAGTCCATGGATTTTGATGATTTAATCATGAATACGATTCGTTTATTTGATGAGAACGAGGAAGTTTTAACATATTATCAAGGGAAATTTCAATATATCCATGTGGACGAGTATCAGGATACCAATCATGCACAGTATACATTGGTTAAGCAACTAGCCAAAAAATTTCAGAATATCTGTGTTGTCGGTGATGCTGACCAGAGCATCTATGGCTGGCGTGGTGCAGATATGAGTAATATCCTTGAATTTGAAAAGGATTATCCAAAAACGCAGGTCATCTTATTGGAAGAAAATTACCGTTCAACCAAGAATATCCTAGGTGCGGCAAATGATGTTATTGAAAATAATCGCAAGCGCCGTCCTAAAAAGCTTTGGACACAAAATGCGATGGGTGAGAAGCTAATCTATCATAAAGCCGAAAACGAACGTGATGAAGCGGAGTATATCGTTGGGGAAATCAAGCGTTTAGAAGCTGGCGGCAAATCGTTGGGCGATTTTGCAGTTCTTTATCGGACAAATGCACAATCACGGATTGTCGAGGAAATTTTTCTTAAATCAAATCTCCCTTACGTCATGGTTGGCGGACAGAAATTCTACGAACGCAAGGAGATAAAAGACGTTATTGCTTATCTGAATATTTTAGCTAATCCGCGCGATTCAATCAGCTTTGAGCGAGTGATTAATGCACCAAAGCGGGGTATTGGGCAAGTTAGCTTGGAAAAAATGCGCAATTATGCAGCGCTGTATCAGCAGTCAATGCTTGAAGCTGCCTCAAATGCTGAACTAACAGGCTTGAAGGGGAAAACGGCTGTGGCAGCTCGTCTTTTCGGGGAAGTTATTCTCCAGCTGATTAGCGAATTAGACGGTCTGACAGTTTCGGAAATCGTTAATGCAGTTTTAGAGCGATCAGGTTATCTTGCCGAGCTTGAAAGTCAAAATAATCTGGAAAGTCAGGCACGGATTGAAAATATCCAAGAATTTTTAACTGTTACGCAAAGCTTTGACCAAAATAATAATGAAGCAAGTGAGAGTGCACAAGATAAGTTGGCACGATTTTTAAATGATTTAGCGTTAGTGAGCGATTTAGATGATGTCAAAGAGGAAGCGGCATGCGTGACTTTAATGACACTTCATGCTGCAAAGGGGCTGGAATTTCCGATTGTCTTTTTAATTGGTATGGAAGAAGGTATCTTTCCATTGAGCCGTGCAATCGAAGACGAAGCGGAGCTTGAAGAGGAGCGTAGACTTGCATATGTTGGTATTACGCGTGCTGAAGAGTTGCTTTATCTCAGTAATGCAGTCAACAGAATGCTCTATGGCAAGACGAATAGGAACGCAACTTCACGCTTTTTAGATGAGATTGGTGATGAGTATCTGCGGACATCTGGGCTAGCTGGTCGCACTTCAACAGCATTTAACGCTAGCTATGCCAAGCAGGGTGCAAGCTTATCTGAATTCTTAAAAACAACACAGCAGACTAGAAATACAGCTAAGCAAACGGCAGTACCCAAAGCTGTAGAGGCTTTTAGCATTGGAGATGTCATTGAACATCGAAAATGGGGCGAGGGGACAGTCATTAAGGTTACAGGTACGAATGATTCTCAAGAGCTAGACATTGCTTTTTCAGGTCTTGGTATTAAACGAGTGTTGGCAAAATTTGCGCCGATTACTAAAAGGTGAGATGATGAACGGGATTATTAATTTATATAAAGAAAAAGGAATGACGAGTCACGACTGTGTTTTTAAGCTCCGAAAAATCTTAAAGATGAAGAAAATCGGGCATGGTGGAACGCTTGATCCAGAAGTTGAGGGTGTTTTGCCAATCTGTGTGGGGCGAGGAACAAAGGTCATTGAGTATATGGTCGACAGCAATAAGACCTACGAGGGAGAGATGACCTTTGGCTTTACGACAACAACCGAGGATAAGACTGGTGAGATTGTTGAAATGGAGCGTTTAACCGTGCCGATACCTGATGAAGAGATTAAAGTCGCAATGCAGTCATTTCTTGGCAGTCAAATCCAAATTCCACCGATGTATTCTGCAGTTAAGGTCAATGGCAAGCGACTTTACGAATACGCACGATCTAACCAAATGGTTGAACGTCCAAAGCGAGCGATTAAGATTGAAAGCTTTGAGCTAATTGAACCATCAGTTTTTGCCGACAGTTTGCAGCGTTGTAGCTTTCGTGTGACTTGCTCTAAGGGGACATATGTTAGAACTCTGGCGGTTGATTTGGGTAAACGTTTGTCTGTTCTTAGTCATATGAGCGAGTTAAAACGGACACAAGCTGCAGGATTAAAGATTAATACAGCAGAGAGCTTAGCCGTGATAAGCGAAAAGTTTGAAGCAGGCGATATGTCATTTCTCTATCCAATAGAGCTTGGTGTATCAAGCTTAGCGTGCGTTGAAGTGACAGGCGAGCAGCTAGAAGCAGTCCGTCATGGCGGGAAGTTCCCCCTAGCGCATCTTGGCTTAACAGCTCCGCCTAGTGCACCTATTGCTGTCTTTTATCAAGAACAGCTCGTTGCAATCTATATCACACACCCAGTGGATAGTGGTATTTTAAAGCCAAGTAAGGTATTAACCTAATCATACCGAAAAGCAATCTTGAGAAAGGGATTATTATGGAAACAAAATATATACATCATCCAGTGGATGTGACCATGCTGCCGGCGACTCCTGTTGTGATGGTGCTGGGTTATTTTGACGGTTTGCATTTAGGACATCAAGAGGTGATTAGGACTGCACGCAAGGCGGCGGATAGTCAAAATTTACCCTTAGCAGTCTTAACCTTTACGCAGCATCCATCAATTGTTTTTGAGAAATTTAATCAAAGTAAAATGATGAAGCACTTGCTCTCGCCAGAGGAACGCTTGCAGCAGTTTGAAGCCTTAGGGGTCGATCTGCTCTATTTTTTGGATTTTACCTCACAAGTTGCAAAGCTTGCTCCGGCAATCTTTGTTGATCAATACTTGCGAAATTTCCGTGTGGATACGGTCGTGACTGGCTTTGATTATACCTTTGGGGAAAATGCTGATGTTGCTGAATTAAAACGCTTGGCGGCTGATTTGAATGTGATTACCGTTGCAGAATTTACTCAAGATGGACAAAAAGTCAGTTCAACTCGAATTAGAGCAGCGCTAGATACCGGAAATGTTGCCTTAGCCTACAAGCTTTTAGGGCGCCCGTATCAATTTTCAGGCTTAGTCGTTCACGGCGAGGCTAGAGGAAGAACGCTTGGCTTTAAAACAGCAAATCTGGAATTTGAACGTCATGTCTATACGCCGGCTGTCGGGGTTTACGTTGTTGATGTCCTCATCAATGGCGAAGTTTTTCGCGGCGCCGCCTCAATCGGTTATAATGATACCTTTGGTGATAATTTAAGAAAAACGGTCGAAGTTTTCATTCTTGATTTTGATGAAGAGATTTACGGCGAAACGATTACGGTTCAATGGCTAAAAAAAATTCGTGGCATGGTAAAATTTAAGCGGATTGATGAGTTGATTAGCCAGCTTCATGCAGACGAAAAAGCTGCAAGAGTATATCAGAAATAAGGCTATCAAAAGGCGAAATAGTACCAATGCTTGAAATATAAAGAAAGCAAGGTAGCGCCAACGCTTGAAACACGTGTCGTGTTGGTCGTCAGTCTAGGATAGCTGCAAAGGCAAATACAAAAAACTAGCGCTCAGCACCCCGACTGATCCGCTAGTTTTTGGCTTTTGATTGAAATGTTAAAGCGTTTTATCTAAATTATTTTTGACTGCTAGTATTTCCCTAATCGCCCAAGCGACACCGTCTTGAGTGTTTGATAATGCTTGGTAGTCAGCAATTGTCTTGACTTGACTTTCGGCATTTCCCATAGCAACTCCAATGCCTGCGGCTTTTAGCATGCTGATGTCATTAAAATTATCTCCTAAGGCCACAACATTTTGCATTGGAATGGCAAGCTTATCTGCGACTTTTTGCAGAGTTAATCCTTTTTGTGCGTGTATATGATTGACCTCAATATTGTTAGCGCCTGAGGAGGTGACGACAACACCTGTGATTTTCCCCAAGTCCTCCTTGGCATACTCCAAGCTATCTTGGTGGATACTACCCATAGCAAAGACTTTTAGGACCTGATGTTTTTGAGCTTTAATCAATGTATCAAAGCGTCTGATATAGGTCGTTGGTAGGGAATATAGGTGGTCGGTCGCAGTTTTGAGAGCTTCCTCGTGAGTTAATTGCGGCGACGTGCTCTTAAGCCACTGGCTTAGAAGCTCAAGCCTTTGTGCTTTATCCTCGGAAAATCCGCCGCGCTGCGTGATGAGCTCAAAATAAATTCCGTATTTTCGCAAAACGTCAATGACGAGCTGTGTTTTTTTTTCATTTATCGCAATAGATAAGACATTTTCCCCTGTCTTATCAAAAACCTGTGCCCCGTTTGAAGTGATGAGGGAGCAGGTAATGCCGGCTTCATTAAGCGTTGGTGCTGCTTCCTCAAAGCTTCTCCCTGTTGCAACTAGAAATTCAATCCCTTGTTCTTGTACATGGTGAATCATCTCGATATTTGCCTTGGAGATTGACATTTGTTCATTTAATAAAGTGCCGTCCATATCAGACGCAATCAGTTGTATCATCTTGTCCTCCGTATTTGTTAGTTATTAATAATAGTGTATCATGTTTGGTAATTAAATGGGGGAAGTTTGACTGAATATGTTAAAATAAAACAGTAAGAAAGCGAGGCTTAAATGAAGCAAAAAGCTGTAACATCCACTTATATCCATATTCCATTTTGCTCGCAAATTTGTTATTATTGTGATTTTAGCAAGGTTTTGATTGATTACCAGCCGGTTACAAGCTACCTTGATGCGCTTTTGCGTGAAATTGAGCAAGCTGATATGCCTGCGCAAAGGACGCTTTATATCGGCGGGGGAACGCCGACAGCACTCAAGGCGAATCAGCTTCGTTATCTGCTTGAAGGCATTGAGGAGCGAGTTGACCTATCTAAGCTTGAGGAATATACGATTGAAGCAAATCCAAATGACCTGACAGATGAAATAGTTGAGGTCATCAAGCGCTCCAAGATTAATCGTGTATCGATTGGTGTACAGACATTTAATCCAAAGCTATTAAAGAAAATCGGGCGAAGTCATAGTCAAGAGGATATTTTCGCAGGGATTAACCGCTTGCAAAAAGCTGGATTGACCAATCTTTCGATTGATTTAATCTATGCTTTGCCTACCCAGACGCTGGCAGATTTAAAGGAAACACTAACGCTTGCTTTGCAGCTAGAGCTGCCACATTACTCGATTTATTCATTGATATTGGAGAGCCAAACGGTGTTCATGAATCAATATAAGCAGGGGCGTTTATTGCTACCGGATAGTCAATTGGAGTTTGAGATGTATGAGCTTATTCGTCAGACTCTGCAAGAGTCAGGTTTGATACATTATGAAGTGTCAAACTTTGGTAAATTGGGGAGCGAGTCTAGGCATAATCTTGTCTATTGGAATAATGAGGAATACTTCGGCTTTGGCGCAGGCGCTTCGGGTTATCTTAATGGCGTCCGTTATAAAAATCACGGTCCAATCAAGCATTATCTTACTGCGCAGACGACAGGTCTTTTGCGAGTAAGCGAGGAAGCTTTGAGTCAAAAAGAAATCATGGAGGAAGAAATGTTTCTTGGACTTAGAAAGGCGTGTGGCGTTTCTCTTTTACGTTTCGAGGAGAAATTCGGCGTTGATTTTTTTGAAATTTATGGAGATATAGCAAGAGAACTTGAACAAAAGCAGCTTCTTGACTTATCAGATGGCAATGTCAAAATGACTTCAAAAGGCTTACTGCAAGGCAATGACGTTTTTGCGGCATTTATCTAGATTGATTTACTTGTGCGAGCAAAAATTTCGACCTAAACGGTAGCTCAAGCTCGCCTAGAGGTTGAACAAACGACTAGTGATTGCCACTTCTTGCTCGGTCGCACTAGCATTAATTGTATAAATATTAGTTGTACTAGCGCTAGTTGCTCTAGATTAATCGTACTAGCTATTGGTGATGAGGGTAGTTACTCACTTGTTTGGAGTTGTAGATTCAAGAATTTTACAGAAGATATTTTGAGATTAACGGCTATTCAGATTTATCAACAATCGTGTTTAGCGACTTAGTTTATGTTAAAATGAGGTGCAAAGGTTGATTAGGTGTCGCGTCTAATCTGCCGAAAAATTCACTAATGGGGGATATATACATGAAAAAATTTTTGACAGTTATTATGGTTGGGCTAACAATTGCGCTATTAACCTCAACAATTACTCTGGTTGCTTATTATACAGGGGATAATAGCGAAGTGGCACAAAAAAGTAATAAACAGACAAAAAAGACAACTCAGAGCAGCGCTAAGCAAAGCGATGATACCACTGAGGAGCAAGTCAACTGGACAAAATCCGAACAAGCAATTTATTTTCCAATCATAGCTTATCATCAAATAAGTGATACAGCAGTTGATGACACTACAGTCGCAATCTCGGAGTTTAAGGAAGAAATGGAGGCGCTAAAGGAAGCTGGTTATTATACATTAACTCCTGATGAAGCTTACCGAGTTTTAACAACGGGAGAAGTGCCTAGTGATAAGCTAATTTGGATTACATTTGATGATGGTTCAATGGAAAGCTATAAAAATGTCGTGCCGATTTTGAATGAGCTTAAATTAAAAGCAACCTTTAATGTCTTTACAGGTACTCAAGAGGACGACGTAATGAGCGAAACAGAGTGGCGTGCTTTAAAGAAAAATTCGTTGATTTCCTTAGGTAGCCAAGCTGTTGATAACGTAGATTTATCGCTTGCAAGTGATGTCAATCAAAGCTATGAGCTGAGCGAGTCAAAGAAAACGCTGGATAGCGTGCTCAAACAGGATACTTCTGTTATCAGTTACCCTTCCGGAAAATATAATGAACAGATAACCTCCCTTGCGGAGTCTAACGGCTATAAGCTAGGGCTAACGACTAATGGTGGACTGGCAGCAGCAGAGGATGGTTTATACTCACTTAGCCGGATAGAGATGACTGCAGAACAGACAAAAGATACCTTCCTAACAGAAATCACGCCAGCGGCATGGGGATTATCCTAAGCGGGACTGTTTGATGAGATTTTATTATTTTGGCATACGCCAATTTAAAAAGTGTTATAATAGGTTGAATACATTTGATATTAATTTTCAAACTGGAGGTTTAAAATGTCAATGTTTATCTATGCAGACAAGTTTTTCTATGCAAATGAAGTAAAATCAGCGGGGTATTTAGCAATCGTTGATGGCAAATTTGGTGATTATCAAACAGAGGTGCCAGAGGGTAGCGAAGTAGTTGATTACACAGGCTATTATATTGCGCCGGGCTTAGTTGATACACATATTCACGGCCTCTTAGGTAAGGATGTAATGGATAATAACTACGAAGACGTCATTGATACAATGAGTGTGGGACTGCTTTCTTGTGGTGTAACGAGCTTTTTACCAACGACCTTGACAGCTCAAGCGGAGCTTTTAAAGGAGGTTTCTAAGGGTATTGGAGATCATTACCAAGAAGCCAAGGGTGCGAAGATTCGTGGAATTTATTATGAAGGACCATTCTTTACCGAAACGTATAAAGGCGCACAAAATCCAGCCTATATGACTGATCCAAGCATTGAGATCTTTGAGGAATGGCAAAAAGCGGCAAATGGTTTAATTAAAAAGATTGCTGTTGCGCCAGAGCGTGAGTGCGTGGAGGAGTTTGTTTCAGCGGTTACTAAAACAGGTGTGGTCGTCGCATTAGGGCACTCTAATGCAACTTATGAACAAGCAGAGCGTGCTGTGGATGCAGGTGCGAGTGTTTGGGTTCATGCGTTTAACGGTATGCGTGGACTTAATCATCGTGAACCAGGTATGGTCGGTGCTGTGATGAACCTCAAGGAAACTTATGCGGAGTTGATTTGTGACGGACACCATGTCCAACCAGCAGCAGCCAATATTTTAATGGACGCTAAAGGTCGTCATCATGTTGCATTGATTACCGATTGTATGCGTGCAGGTGCAATGCCTGAGGGGCAGTATACATTAGGAGAATTTGCAGTAGAGGTAAAAGACGGACAAGCAAAGCTAGAAAATGGCTCCCTTGCTGGCAGTATTGCAGAGCTTAAGAATTGTGTGAAAAATGTTGTTGATTGGAATATCGCCACAGCGGCGGAAGCTATCCGTATGGCAACATTAATTCCGGCGATTAGCAGTAAAATAGATGATGTTTGCGGACAAATTAAAGCTGGACATGACGCTGATTTTATAGTTTTAGATCCACAGCTAAATCTTGAAGCAACATACTTAGATGGAGAGAAACGTTATTAAGCAAGCGACTATCTAGCGCTTGTATACATAGTAAAGAGCTTGTGGCGCACGAGCTCTTTTTGCTGTGCATTAAATTTCGTGAATAAATATTTAATTTTTGATATACTAAAAAAG
>JAISYB010000039.1 GCA_031270215.1 Streptococcaceae bacterium
TTGAACGAACGAACGAACGAACGAACGAACGAACGAACGAACGAACGAACGAACGAACGAAAGCCTCCTTGCGCCTATTTTTTATGATGATGGATAGATAATTGAGCATTAGCTGTCAAAAAACAGCTAATGCTCAATATTTTGGTGTGCTTTCAGGCTTGTTTGATGATTATGCGAAAGGGGAATAAGATGAAAAAATGGGAAGTTAATAGACGTAAAATCGTATGTATTGGCGTTTTAGCGACGATTGCTTCGCTCGGTATCTTTGCAGGGACTTACGCCAAGTATGTTTCAGAGCTGTCACTAACAGATGGTGAAGATACAGACCAAAGCGCAAGGGTCGCCATCTGGAATGTCGGACAAGTTGCTAGTATCAATGTTAAACTCTTTAGTAGTTACTACTACGGTAATATTACCGGACAGGAGATTAATGGAGATTATGCTAATAGTGGGCATAACGTAGCGGATACAAGCAACGACACGGTCTTTACCAATACTAACGGCAAGAACATTGTCGCCCCAGGGACGCATGGCTATAAGACGATTGGGATTAGTAATGCCGCTGTTGGTAGTGGTAGGCCACCCGTAACTGAAGTGACTTATAAGCTAATTCAAGGAACCGCACCAAGCGCAACTATCACACATGACCTCACTGAGAACGTCTTTAACGGTCAATTAAGGTTTGCTGTTTTGACCGATGCTGGCATACATCAGATTGGTGATATTACTGATATGCCAGTAGTTGATTGGGAGAATGATACATATAAAAAGAGTATCGGAGAGGATAGTATTGCCATCCCATGGAAAAGTGTTACTGACGCATTGGCAGATATGTATACTAATGATAATGCAACTAATCTTGGTAATGTCAAAGAGGTTAAAAATATCGTTGTCCTCTGGAAATGGGACTTTGAAAATAGCGCTACTGCGAGTAACGACGAAAAAGACACCGCACTTGGTATGGCAACAGAGCTTCCAACGATTAGCATTAACTTCGGAACGATGAGAGCGGAGCAAGTCGATTAAACGTTTAAAAAAGTGATTTGGTGATATCCACTAATGGATTTACAGAATATAAATTATGTAATACATAAAGTGATTTTTTCTAAAAAGCCAAGTTCAGCGCTTTGTCTGAGCTTGGCTTTTTAAGCTTTCATCTGGAATAATTATGCCTGAAACTCGGCGTTAATGACATCTAACATTAGGAAATTGCGGGCAAATGTTAGTCAATATTGACAAATTTATCGCTAGATGTCAGTAAAAAAGTGACCACCAAAATTCATCAGCAATCACTTTAAAATCAGCTATAACTCACTTTATTTACGTGATCCGTCAACCGGTTGAATTGTCACCCATATTTACCGCATGCTTAATCATGAATGGTGCGATAAATGTTGTGAGGATAATGACAATAATCAACATGGCGTATTGATCGTCTTTAACGAGCTGGTTAGCAAGTCCGATTTGGAGAACGATGAGTGCCATCTCTCCGCGGCTAACCATGCCTGAGCCGATGAGATACGCCTTATCCCATTTGGAGCCGAAGATTTTGGCTGCCAAAATACATGGAATCAGCTTGGTTAAAAGGGCGAGAGCAGTGAAAAGAATGATTAGCCCTAGATGACTTAATATTCCGTCAAAAGTCATGCTTAGTCCAATGCTTGCAAAGAAAATTGGGATAAAGAAAACATAGGCTATCAGCGAAATATTGTGTTCAATCTCGTGGGCAACTTTGGTTTGTGAGAGGATAACACCGGCAAAGAATGCACCAATCACATCACTCATACCGACAAATTCAGCTAAAAATGCCAAAGCTAAGCATAAAATTACGGCAAGCATCTCACGAGAAGCGTAGACAGGTAAGCGATTAGCCAGCTTAATTAAAGCAGGCGCTAAGTAGCGAATTAGAAGATAGATGAGTAGGACGAATAAAAGCTCCAATATCAGTTTAATTGGTAGTGAGAAGCTTACGTTAGCTCTACTTGGCAGGTTAAGACTTGAGATGAAGAAGCTAAGAATTAATACAGCTAAAATATCATCAACGACCGCAGCACCGAGGATTGTTGCCCCCTCTCTTGATTGTAAGGCTTGGTATTCATTGAGAACTTCAATCGTAATCGAAACGCTGGTTGCTGCAAAGATAATGCCTAAAAAGAAAGCGTGATTAAACGAGTAGTCTAAATAATTGCCCAGTAAACTAAATGTGACAAGCGGGAAGATGACACCTGCAATAGCAATAGTTACGGCAGGCTTGAGATATTTTTTGAGCAGCGCTAAATCACTCTCAAGCCCAGCTAAAAACATTAGGAAAATCACGCCAAGCTCTGCGATAAACTCTAAATCATGTGTCGGTTGGACAAGTTTTAAACAGGCAGGACCTAAGAGAATTCCGACAGCAAGCTGTCCGATAACTGCGGGGATATTAAGTCGTTTAGCAATTGCTGTAAAGATAAGTGAGCAGATTAGAATCAAAACAATTGCACTCATTTTCTTACTCCTCCGATTATTTTTAATGTTGTTGTCTGATAATTTTTATTTGTAATTCGGTTCATAAATGCCTCCTTGAGCTATCTCTATTATACCCTCCACCTAGGAGCAGGACAAGCAGGCAAAAAATAGACGATTGGAGGTTTCCGAAAAAAAGGCTGAAAGTGTCCACGAGCATGGTCAAGCTTTCGATGAACGCATTCGGGAGGTTCGACGAAAATCCGAACGATTTATGTGATTAATTGGATTAAACTTTGCATTTTTAACAGATTCACTGCTGGATTTGCTAAACTAATACTTGTCAAAAACTAAGATAAATAAAGGAGCAGGCATTGATTTCAAAAGGCGAATTAATTTATGAAGGTAAAGCGAAGCAATTATTTGCAACAAATGACGAGAATGTCCTTTGGGTAGAGTATTTAAATCAGGCAACTGCTTTAAATGGCTTGAAAAAAGATGCAATTTTAGGCAAAGGGGAGTTGAATAATCAGATTACCTCAACGATTTTTGAGCATTTGAGGCAAGCGGGCATCAAGAGCCATTTTATCAAAAAATTGTCAAAAACCGAACAATTAATCGAAAAGATGACGATGATTCCATTAGAGGTTGTCCTAAGAAATGTCACTGCAGGTAGTTTTGCCAAGAGGTTTGGTTTAGATGAGGGAATCAACTTAAAGCAGCCGATTATTGAATTTTACTATAAAGCTGATGAGCTAGATGACCCTTTCATCAATGATGCGCATGTCTTGAATTTTGAATTGGCAACTGCTGAGGAGATTGCTGAGCTTAAGCAAGCAACACTAGAAATTAACCAAGCATTGATTACAATGTTCAAAAAAGCAGGTATCCGTCTAATTGATTTCAAGCTAGAGTTTGGGCGAAATGCTAAAGGGGTGCTTGTCTTAGCTGATGAAATCTCGCCTGATACATGCAGACTTTGGGACGCTTCAACGAATGAACACTTAGATAAAGACCTCTACCGTAGAGATTTAGGTGATATTGTGCCGGTCTATCAAGAGGTTTTACGTAGACTGGACGCCATTAAAGAATAAAAGCAAAGGATAGATGATGAATAAACGAATTTTTGTCGAGAAAAAAGCAAATTATAAGGTTAAGGATATCACCTTACTTAAAGAATTAGTCCATAATTTACAGCTTAAAACGCTCAAAACACTTAAAATTGTTCAGGTTTATGACGTCTTTCATCTGGAAGAGGGGTTATTAGATAATGCTCAAGCTCATATTTTTTCAGAAAAGGTAACGGATAAAATATTAACGCAAGGCGAACTTGATGAGTATTTAGCAGATCATCATTATTTTTCAATTGAGTCTTTACCGGGACAATTTGATCAAAGGGCAGCCTCAAGTGTGGAAGCTTTGTTCCTGCTTGGTGCAAAGAGTGAGGTTGTGGTGACATCAGCACAGCTTTACCTGCTCAATGCAGATCTTTTGACAGAGGAGCTTGAGAAGATTAAGGGCTATTTGCTTAATCCTGTTGATTCAAGATTTAAAGACATCACACGTCCGATTGAAATCGAAGCATTTGCGGACTCAAAACCGGAAATTCCAACGCTAGATTTCTTCAACACAGCGACAAGTGCTGACTTTACAGCATTTAAAGCTGAGTATGGTTTAGCAATGGAAGTGGCAGATTTACTCTTTATCCAAGATTATTTCAAATCAATTAAGCGTAATCCAACCGAAACTGAGCTAAAGGTGCTTGATACCTACTGGTCAGATCACTGCCGTCACACGACCTTTGAAACCGAGCTACGCAAGGTTGATTTCAGTCAAAGCCAATTTCACAAGCAGCTTGAGGCGACTTATGCGAAGTATCAAGCAATGCGTCATGAGCTAGGTAGGGATAAAAAGCCTGAAACCTTGATGGATTTGGCAACAATCTTTGGAAGATATGAGCGAGCAAATGGGCGACTGGATGATTTAGAGGTTAGCGAGGAGATAAATGCCTGCAGTGTTGAGATTGAAGTAGATGTTAATGGCGTTAAAGAGCCGTGGTTATTGATGTTTAAGAACGAAACGCATAATCATCCGACTGAGATTGAGCCGTTTGGTGGGGCATCGACCTGTATTGGCGGTGCAATTCGTGACCCATTATCTGGGCGGAGTTATGTTTATCAAGCAATGCGGATTACTGGTGCTGGTAATATTCTACAGCCTGTTGCTGAAACGATGAAGGGCAAGCTGCCACAGCAGGTGATTTCAAGAGGAGCAGCACATGGCTATAGCTCATATGGCAACCAAATTGGACTGGCAACGACTTACGTTAAGGAGTATTTCCATGACGGCTTTGTCGCAAAGCGCATGGAGGTTGGCGCAGTTGTTGGCGCAGCACCTAAGAAAAACGTTAAGCGTCTTGTACCAAGTCCTGGAGATGCGATTATTCTTTTAGGTGGTAAGACAGGGCGTGATGGTATCGGTGGCGCAACTGGTTCATCTAAAGCACATACCAAGCAATCTGTTGAAACCGCAGGCAGCGAGGTTCAAAAAGGTAATGCGATTGAAGAGCGCAAAATTCAACGTTTGTTTAGAAATCCTGAGGTCACTCAGCTGATTAAAAAATCAAATGACTTTGGTGCTGGCGGAGTTTGTGTGGCAATTGGCGAGCTGGCAGCTGGTGTTGAGATTAATCTCGACCTTGTACCATTGAAATATCAAGGCTTAAATGGCAGCGAAATTGCCATTTCCGAGTCACAAGAGCGGATGTCGGTGGTCGTAGACCGTAAGGACGTTGAAAAATTTATCAAGGCTTCGGCTAAAGAGAATATTTTAGCAGTACAGGTTGCGACGGTAACAAAGGTACCGCGTCTAGTGATGACTTGGGGTGGACGAGCGATTGTTGATATTGAACGGAAGTTCTTAGACACTAATGGCAAGCGTGGTGCAGTTGATGCAACGGTAGTTGATAGTAACGAGCGCCAGCCATTTACCAAAACGACGAGCCGACAAGCATTGACTAAGGATTTAAAAGAGCTACTGAGTAGCTTAAATCACGCCAGTCAGAAAGGCTTGCAGACTTTATTTGATAGCAGCATTGGACGCTCAACGGTTAATCAACCGATTGGCGGGCGTTTCCAGATAACACCTACGGAGAGTTCGGTTCAAAAGCTTCCTGTATTAAACGCTACGACCGAAACGGTCAGCTTGCTTGCTCATGGCTATAGTCCAGAGGTGGCAGCTTGGTCGCCATATCACGGGGCAGCACTTGCTGTGATTGAGGCAACGGCTCGTTTGGTTGCGACAGGTAGTAATTGGGATAAAGCGAGATTTTCATATCAAGAGTATTTTGAGAGAATGGACAAGCGTGCAGAGCGCTTTGGTAAGCCATTAGCGGCGCTTTTAGGCTCAATTGCGGCACAGGAAGCGTTAGGATTGCCAAGTATCGGTGGCAAGGATTCAATGAGCGGTAGCTTTGAAGAAATCAATGTGCCACCAAGCTTAATTGCTTTTGGCGTAACGACATCATCAGCTTCTCGCATTCTATCCCCAGAGTTTAAGGCAAGCGGCGAAAATATCTATTATCTTAAAGGTCTTGGAATTGAAGCAGAGCTTGACTTTGCCAAAGCTAAGGCAAATTTCAAAGCATTAACAGCAATTCAAGCAAAGCATCAGATAACCTCAGCGATATCTACTAAGACCGGTGGTCTAGCGGAGAGTTTATCACTTGCAAGCTTCGGCAACAAAATTGGTGCAAATGTGAGAATCGATGACATTACTAGTATTTTATCTGCCGAGTATGCCGGCTTTATTTTCACCAGTAAAGAGGAAATTGTCGCAGAAAATCTTGTCCATATCGGTCAGACAACTAGCGATTTTAGCTTGACAATCAATGATATTACGATCAGTGGCGAAGATTTATTAAGTGCTTATGAAAGGACTCTTGAACCAATTTATCCAACACGCTTTGAGCAAGAACAAGAGCTGACTGAGCTTAAAACGGTAACTAGCCAGCATAAGATTAAAAATAAGAAAATTATTGCTGAGCCATTGGTTTACATTCCTGTTTTTCCGGGTACAAACTGTGAATACGATACAGCAAAAGCGTTTGAAGCAGCTGGTGCTAAGACTAAAGTCGTGACATTTAGGACGCTTGATGCGGCGGCGATTGAGCAATCAATTGCGGAAATGGTCGAAAATATCAGTCAAGCACAGATTTTAATGTTCAGCGGTGGTTTCTCAGCAGCAGACGAGCCGGACGGTAGTGCAAAATTTATCGTTAATATCCTGCTCAATGAACGTGTTAAGGCAGCAATTGATGAATTAATTGCCCGTGGCGGCTTAATTTTAGGGATTTGTAATGGATTTCAAGCTTTAGTTAAATCTGGTTTATTGCCTTACGGCAGATTTGATGCGTTAAACGAAGTCAGTCCGACCCTATTTTATAACGACGCCAACCAGCACGTTGCAAAAATGGTCGAAACGAAGATTATTAATACCAATTCCCCATGGCTTAACGGTGTTGCGGTCGGTGATATTCACGCAATTCCAGTTTCTCATGGTGAAGGTAAACTAGTTGTTTCAGCATCTGAGTTAGCTCAGTTAAGTGCAAACGGACAAATCATTACCCAATATGTTGATTTTACAGGCAAGCCAACAATGGATAGCTTTTATAATCCAAATGGCTCAGTCAGTGCAATTGAGGGAATTATCAGTAAAAACGGACAGATTTTTGGGAAAATGGGACATTCGGAGCGTTATGAGGATGGCTTGTTCAAGAATATTCCAGGAAACAAGGATCAAAAGCTGTTTGAAAGTGCCGTTAAATACTTCCAAAACAAAGACTAAGGAGAAGGAATTTTAATGTTTGAAGCAAAAAGTTTAAACGAAGAATGCGGTCTTTTTGGGATTTGGGGACACTCCGAGGCCAGTCAGATTACCTACTTTGGCTTACATAGCTTGCAACACC
>JAISYB010000099.1 GCA_031270215.1 Streptococcaceae bacterium
GAACGAACGAACGAACGAACGAACGAACGAACGAACGAACGAACGAACGAACGAACGAACGAACGAACGAACGAACGAACGATAGCCTCCTTGCGCCTATTTTTTATGATGATGGATAGATAATTGAGCGTTAGCTGCCATAAAAACAGCTAATGGTCGGTATTTTAGCATAGTTTCAATTGTAGAATGAACTTATTTATTGTTATATGAAGGGAGAAAATCATGAAAAAATGGGAAATCAATAAACGTAAAATCGCAAGTATTGGCGTTTTAGGCGCAATTGCAACAATCGGTATCTTTGCCGGCACCTACGCCAAGTATGTCACAGTTTTGGATCTGCCCGGTACTGATGCCACTGACCAAAGCGCAAGGGTCGCTGTCTGGAATGTCGATCGAGATAGTAGGATTAATGCTAAACTCTTTAGTCCATACTACTACGGTGCAAGTGGTAGTGATGGCAGTTATACTGATAGTGGTCATGACTCTTTGGACGCAAGCGGTAACGACACAGTCTTTGCCAATAGTGCTGACCACAACGTTATCGCTCCGGGTACGCATGGCTATAAGACGATTCGGATTTCCAATAAAGGAGATAGTGATAAGGGCACAACTGAAGTGACTTATAAGCTGGTCGTGGGAGAAACAGCGCCAAGCGCAAGTTTCGGTGGTAATGACATCGAGAACTTGTTAGCTAATACCGCTCTAAAGTTTGCCATTTTGACCGATATTGCAACGGATAGTGGAACTGGTGTGCCAACGGTTACTTCTTGGGGGACGGGAGATACTAATGCTACATATACAAAGATAGATAGCGGCGGTGATGGAAATATTCAATGGATAAGTATTGCTAGTGCGCTGGAGAGCATGTATGGTGCAAGTAATGGTGGAGCTATTCTTGATAATGTCACAAAGATTAAGGACATCGTTGTCCTCTGGAAATGGGATTTTGAAAGAGGAACTGAATCAACTGAAAAATCCACAAATAACTCAAAAGAAACCGCACTTGCTACACAAACAGCAGCAAGTATTCCAAGTATTAGTATTAACTTCGGAACGATGAAGGCGGAGCAAGTTGATTAAATGTTTAAAAAAGTTGAGATTCACTCAGACTGCGTGTATTCGGTCTGAGTGTTTTTGTGGCTCTAGAGCCACAAAAAAAGCAACCCGAAGGTTGCTTGAGCAGTCTAAATTAGTCTTTAGTAACGTTAGCTGCTTGAGGGCCACGAGCGCCATCTTCGATATCGAAAGAAACTGCTTGACCTTCTTCTAAAGTTTTGAAACCATCTCCACCGATAGCTGAGAAATGTACGAATACATCTTTACCATCTTCAGCAGTGATGAAACCGAAACCTTTTTCTGCGTTGAACCATTTAACTGTACCTTGTGCCATTATAGACATCCTCCTTGCGCTTTGCGCGTAAATTGTTGCAATTATTGCCGATGAATCGAAGAATGTTTATAAATGAAACGAACTACCGATAAATCTTAACAAAAACCACAGTTTTATGTTAGCATAGAGAAGTGAAAAATGCAACGAAAGAGGGAAAAATGAAGAAAAAATTGCGTCAGGAAAGGTTAATTTATCTCAAAAGCCTTACAAAAAATGAAAAAAACCAGCAGGAAACGGCTATTCTTAAACAATTTTTCAGCAGTCAAACTTATCAGAAATCACGAACAATCGGCATTTATCTGGCATTTTCCTTTGAATTTGATACAATGAAAGTCATAGAACATGCGATAAAAGACGGTAAGAGGCTGGTTATTCCAAAAACTTTGCCAAATCATCAGTTAATATTTGCGCCATATGATAAAAAAACACTTACTTTAAGTCGTTTTGGGATTATGGAGCCGACTAATACAGATTTTGTGTCAGAGATTGATTTATTGGTTGTGCCAGGGGTTGCATTTAACGCGCAAGGCTTTCGGATTGGTTTTGGGGGCGGCTATTATGACCGCTACCTTGCTGATTTTAAAGGAAAGACAGTAAGCTTTGTCTTTAAGGGGCAGCTTGCTGATTTCACGCCAGAAGCGTATGACATCAACGTTCAAAAACTATACATAGGGAGTAGTAATGATAAAGCGAATCAATTTTAAGCAGTTGAAGAATGAAAGCTATATGACTTTAATTTTTTTAACAATTCAAACGATTGTTTTTGTCTTAATGCAGACGGGATTGTTTGGAGATCCAAATAGTCCAGCAACGATTTTAAGATTCGGTGGTCTGTTCGGCTTGCAAATTATTGAGCAGCCAAGTACAGCGTGGCATTTATTGACACCGATTTTCGTCCATATCGGCTTTAGCCATTTTCTATTTAATTCAATTACCTTATATTTCTTAGGACGCCAAACGGAGCAAATTTTTGGTCATTTCAATTTTATCTTGATTTATCTGGGCAGCGGTATTTTTGGAAATTGCTTGAGTTTTTTTGCACACCCTGAATTTGTTTCAGCGGGCGCTTCGACCTCACTTTTTGGTTTATTTGCAAGCTTTGTCGCACTTCGTTTTTTCCTAAAGGATAACGTGATGATTAAACAGCTCGCCCAAAGCTACGCAATATTAATTGTCTTGAATTTAGTTTTTAACTTAATGGATACAACGATTGATATGTATGGACATATCGGCGGCTTGATTGGCGGCTTTCTACTGACTATCGTTGTTGGTGTGCCACATTTTCAAGCTCGTTTCAAGAAAAATCATCGATTTGCGGCGGGGGCAATTTACCTTGGATTAATTGTCATTATTCTTTATTTAACATTTTCAAAATTTAACGTATGATATTGAGTTTGCTGAGCTGTTGTGGTAGTTTAAGGAGGGCGTATGAATACACTTTATGATGTGCAGCAATTACTCAAGCAATTTAATATTTATATTTACCTTGGTAAGCGGCTGTACGATATTGAGCTAATGCGTATTGAGTTAAAAGGTTTATATGATGGTCATTTGATTGATAAGGAAACTTTCTTAGTGGCGGATTTAGTTCTGCGTCGTGAGCATCGAATAGAGGAAAGTCGGTAATTAAGCTTCAAACAATAGATGAAAGGAATGGTAATGATGGCGGAGAAAAAGTTAATTGGGATTGATTTGGGAGGCACGACTGCTAAATTTGGTATTTTAACGCTTGACGGCGAGGTTCAAGATAAATGGGCAATACAAACCAATGTTTTAGATAATGGAAAACACATTGTACCGGCAATTATCGAATCAATCAATCACCGTTTAGATTTATACAATTTAGCCAAGGAGGATTTTCTAGGTATCGGTATGGGAAGTCCCGGCTCGGTTGATACTAAGGAAAATACAGTCACAGGTGCTTATAATTTGAACTGGGTAACCACTCAAGAAGTCGGTAAGCAAATTACCGAGGGAACTGGTTTAAACTTTGCGATTGATAATGACGCAAACGTTGCTGCCTTAGGCGAGCGCTGGAAGGGTGCCGGAGAAAATGACCCGAATGTTATCTTTATGACACTTGGCACAGGCGTTGGCGGCGGAATTGTTGCGGCAGGTCAGCTCTTAAACGGTGTTGCCGGTGCAGCAGGTGAGATTGGTCATGTAACGGTTGACCCAGAGGGCTTTGATTGTAACTGTGGTAAAAGGGGTTGTCTGGAAACAGTCGCATCAGCAACTGGTGTCGTTCGTGTTGCTAGACTTCTAGCTGAAGAATGGGAAGGCGAATCAGCAATTAAGGACGGAATTGATAGTGGCGAAGAAGTGACGAGTAAGGATATTTTCATTGCAGCAGAAAATGGCGATAGCTTTGCGGCATTGGTCGTGGATAGGGTTAGCTACTATCTAGGCTTGGCAGCAGGGAACTTGGGTAATACCTTAAATCCGTCAGCAATCATCATCGGTGGTGGTGTTTCAGCCGCAGGAGAGTATTTGCGCAAGCAGGTTGAGCATTACTTTAAACGATTTACATTCCCACAGGTCAACCAAAGTACCAAGATTAAAATCGCCGTTTTGGGAAATGATGCAGGGATTATTGGCGCAGCAAGTCTAGCCTTAAAATTCCAATAACCATAAAAATAAGGTAGAAGTATCGCGCTACCTTGTTTTTTTTGTTAGAATAAGATTATCAATTTTTAGGAGGTACATCTTGAATATCATCATTAATATTATCTTATTACTAATTCTTATCCTAGTTATTCTTTATCCAACAATCAATCGTTTACGAGCAAAGCGGGTTGCGACCTTTATTGATGAGGAAACATTTAAAGCAGGAATGCGGACGGCACAAGTCATTGACATTCGTGAGGCAGCAGAGTTTAAACGTCGTCATATTCTAGGCGCAAGAAATGTTCCGGCAAGTCAAGTCAAGGCAGCAGAGTTTACGCTAAGAAAGGATAAGCCGATTTATCTTTATGATAATAAAAAAGCGCAGCTTGCAGGCGGTGTTGCGCTCATTCTTAAGAAAAAAGGTTACCAAGACATCTATATTTTGAAAAAAGGGATAGATAGCTGGACAGGTAAGATTAAGGAAAAAAGCTGAACGTTTTTAAAAAATAGAAGTCAAATTGTCGTGATTTGGCTTTTTTTGTCGGCAAAATAGATTATAATCAAGAAGAAATTAACTTTATTGGAGGTAATTGCATGAAAACAGATATTGAAATTGCACAAAGTATTGATTTAAAACCGATTGAGGAAATTATTGCGCCGATTGATTTGACCGAAGATGACTTGGAAAAATATGGTAAGTACAAGGCAAAGATTGATTTTTCAGCCATCAATCGCTTAAGTGCTAAAGCAAATGGCAAGCTAATCTTAGTTACCGCAATCAATCCAACGCCCGCAGGCGAAGGGAAATCAACGATTACTATCGGTTTGGGAGATGCTCTAAACCAAATCGGCAAACAGACAGTTATCGCATTGCGTGAGCCGTCTTTAGGGCCTGTTATGGGGATTAAAGGTGGTGCGACAGGTGGCGGCTTTGCACAGGTTTTACCAATGGAGGACATCAATCTTCACTTCACAGGTGATATGCACGCAATCACAACGGCAAATAACGCACTGTCTGCGCTTTTGGATAATCATTTGCAGCAAGGAAATGCACTAAATATTGACCAGCGGCGGATTGTTTGGAAGCGGGTAGTTGATTTAAATGACCGCACGTTGCGGCAAATAGTGGTCGGCTTGGGCGGGCCTTTTCAAGGGATTCCACGTCAGGACGGCTTTGACATCACCGTTGCAAGTGAGATTATGGCGGTATTATGTCTTGCACGAAGCATTGATGATTTAAAGAAACGTTTGTCTAAAATCGTGATTGCCTATACCTTTGATAGAACACCGGTGACAGTTGGTGATTTAAGGGTTGAAGGTGCGCTGGCATTACTTCTAAAGGATGCAATCAAACCGAACCTTGTTCAGACGATTTACGGAACACCTACGCTTGTTCATGGCGGACCATTTGCCAATATCGCACATGGCTGTAACTCCGTTTTAGCCACAAGTACAGCTTTAAAATTAGCTGATTATGCGGTGACAGAAGCAGGATTTGGTGCTGATTTGGGTGCTGAAAAATTCTTAAATATCAAATCCCCCGCATTGGGGAAAACGCCTGATGTGGTTGTCATTGTCGCAACGATTCGTGCGCTGAAAATGCATGGCGGAGTGAAAAAAGACGAGCTGTCTAATGAAAATGTCGCAGCGCTTAAGGCAGGCTTTAGCAATTTAGAAAAGCATATCGAAAACATCAAGTCGTTTAATCTACCGGTTGTTGTTGCGGTCAATGAATTTGTCACAGATACTAAGGCTGAGGTTGACACCCTGATTAGCTTATGCCAAAGCATTGGTGTCGCAGTTGAATTGGCGCAGGTTTGGGAGAAGGGTGCAGATGGCGGCGTTGCTTTAGCTAAACGTGTTGTCGCAGAGATTGAAGTAGACACGTCAGATACATTTGAAGCGACCTATGACGAACAAGCCTCTATCGAGGATAAGATTACGGCAATCGTTCAAAAGATTTACGGCGGGTGCTCCGTCGTCTTTGAGAAGAAAGCGAAAAATCAAATCCGTGAATTAATCAAAAACGGTTGGGACAAGCTGCCAATCTGTATGGCGAAAACGCAATATTCTCTATCTGATGACCCAACACAGCTCGGTCGTCCAAAAGATTTTGAAATTACAATTCGGGAATTAGTTCCTAAACTTGGTGCAGGCTTTATCGTTGCCTTAACAGGAGATGTGATGACCATGCCGGGACTGCCTAAGCAGCCTGCCGCCTTGAAGATGGATATTGATGAAAATGGTAATGCGATCGGTTTATTTTAGACCAAAATACAAATATTTACTCAGCCAAGTTTCGTTTTAACTTGGCTTTTAAGTGTGCCTGTGTTTTAGATGTATGTGCTTTGCGCCGTAGATTTTTAACGTGTCACTTTGTGACCTAGATGTAGAAGTGCGCCGTGTGCTTTAGCTGGTGTTCGGCTAATCTGGTCTAGGCGAGTTATGATTTTGATTGCGTAATTTAGTTCATTTGCCTGAAATAAAGAAATTTTTGCTTCGCTCACCCTTGGTTTTTAGGGGTTGGCGCAAGCCTGAGGTAGCGATTTAAATTTATAAACATTGATTAAGTTATCGCTTTCTTTTTGATGAGTTATATGTTAGAATAAAATCAGTTAGAAAAATAAAGGGTTTTCAAACGTGAGAAAAAGGGGAATTTTTCCATATATTTAAGGCATTTGTCTTGAAAGGTGGGTTCATTATGCGTTATCATCTGACAGCACAGCACAGCACAGCACAGCACAGCACAGCACAGCACAGCACAGCACAGCACAGCACAGCACAGCACAGCACAGCACAGCACAGCACTAATCTTTTTGCGTATCTTTTTTATGATGATGGATAAATCGGGCGTTGCTTGTTATAAACAAGCTGACGGTTGACTTTTTGCATAACTCAAGCTTTTAGCAATAATAATCTTAAGGAAAGAAGGGGAATAAAATGAAAAAGTGGGAAATTAATAAACGTAAGGTCGCAAGTATTGGCGTGTTGCTATCGATTGCTTCAATCGGTATCTTTGCAGGCACTTATGCAAAGTATATTTCAGTTTTAGATCTG
>JAISYB010000044.1 GCA_031270215.1 Streptococcaceae bacterium
TGTCTTAAAAAATGCTCACTAACTGAGCTACCGTAGGCTTCTTGATTAATGAAATTTCCCCATCGACCAATCGCCTGCCCTAAAATCACGCTTGGCATTACAACATCTAAAAATTTTAAACGAGGTATCGCACGGTAATAAGTAAATATTAATAGCGTAATAAAGCTTGCAATCAAGCCGCCATAAATCGCCAAACCGCCTTGCCAAATTTCAAAAACTGCGAGTAGATTATCACGATAAGCGGAAAAATCAAAAATAACGTAGTAAAGTCTTGCACCAACTATCGCTAGCGGAAAGGCGATTAAGATAAAATCTAAAATATCATCTGTCGTTATACCGCAGCGGATTGCCTCCTTTTGCGCAATCCAAATGCCGAACAAAACACCTAGTAAAATGATAATCGCATACCAATGAATTTCCAGTCCAAACAAACGAATGGCAATCGGATTAAGTGCTAAACTCATGCTTCAGCCTCCGATGAATTTTGCAGGATTAAATCATCTAAGCGGCGAGAAAATTCCTCGGTGGCATCAAATCCCATCGTTTTTGCTCTAAAATTCATTGCGGCTGCTTCAATAATAATCGATAAATTACGACCTGTTTTAACCGGAATACGTAGCTGAGGGACTTCAACGCCAACAATCAAAACATTATGCGCTACATTACCAAGACGGTCATAGGACTTATCATTTGAGAAGCTTTCAAGATAAATCGTTAGCTGGACACGCATTGAGTTTCTTACGGCTGAGGCGCCGAACAAATTCATGACATTAATAATGCCAACGCCGCGGATTTCAAGCATATGCTCCAAAATCTTCGGTGGCTCTCCCATGACAGTCAAGTCATCCTTTTGGTAGACATCAACCCGATCATCAGCGACCAAACGATGTCCACGCTTAAGCAGCTCCAAGCCTGTTTCACTCTTACCAATGCCACTATCCCCTTGGATTAAAACACCCAAGCCATAAATATCCATTAAAACGCCATGAATACTCGTCCGCTTTGCCAAACGATCATCTAAAAAGCTCGATACCTCACCGACCAAGCGACTGGTTGGCACAGACGATCTCAGAATTGGAACATTTTTTTCCTCGGCAACCTGCTTCATCTCATCTGAAACAGCTAAACCACGAGCAATAATCAAGGCTGGCGTATCATCGCAAATTAGTTTGCGCATAATCCGTAAACGCTCAGTACCAGACATCTTCTCTGAAAACGATACTTCTTTTTTACCAAACATCTGGATTCGATCATGTGTGTAATAATTGAAATAACCGGTCAGCTCTAAGCCGGGTCTTGAAATATCCGCCGTTGTAATTTTGCGTGCCAAAGCGACTTCATTTCCGGAAACTACCTCTATCTTAATTGCATTTACTAATTGCTTCACATTTACAAAATCAGTCATCTATTTTCCTTTCTTTTTTTAAATTAGCGCTTTTCTAATAACCACACTTACACCCTTTGGTACCCATGCGTGAATAATCGCCTTGCTCTTAACACTAATCCAACCAAGACCTGAAAAGACGATATCAGATTTCTCCTTGATACTAAATTCATGACGAACGAGCTCTGGGAAATCTGCCACTTCCTCTTTTCTCGGTGGTTGAAGCAAACCACCAAGATGTTGCTGATAAAATTGATTTGCTTTTGCTAACTTTGTTCGGTGAATATTTAAATCATTCGCAAAGTAGGCGGTAAAGCTTTGACGTTCGCCTTGAACAAAATCAAATCTGGCAAGTCCGCCCATAAACAGACTCTGTTCAGCATTGAGTTGATAAGTTTTCGGCTTGATTTCCTTTTGAGGTGCAATAATGCGCAAATCCTTTGCCCCCAAAAGATGTGCCATTTGATGCCTATGAATAATCCCCGGCGTATCATAGATGAAATGACCGTCACTTAACGGAATTTCAATCTTATCAAGCGTTGTTCCTGGAAAGCGACTCGTTGTAATCAGATTATCCTCGCCAGTCGTATAATTAATGATTTGGTTAATCAAGGTTGATTTGCCAACATTTGTCACGCCGACAACATAGACATCTTTTCCTTGTCGATATTTCTCAAGTAAGGCGACAACACGTTCCATTTCATGCTTTTTCTTTGCCGAAATCAATAAAACATCAATCGGTTTAAGTCCTGCTTGATGTGCAGACTCCATCAGCCACTGACGAATTTTACCGTCCTTAAGTGACTTTGGCAGAATGTCGCGCTTATTGGCAATCATCAATATTGGATTCTTGCCTGCAAAGCGATTTAAACCCGGAATGAGTGAGCCGTTGAAGTCAAAAATATCAATCACATTGACAATCAAGCTATCTGATTGCCCAACCTCATTTAACAGCTTCAAAAATTCATCATCTTCGATATTGACATCTTGAATTTCATTGTAATTTCTCAATCTAAAGCAACGCTTGCAATAAATCTCTCCTGATTCTATCCCTTGTTGTAAAACGGACGGCTGCGTATAACCGGCACTGTTCTCATCTGTTGTTTGAATTTTAGCACCACAGCCAATACAAAATAACGCTTCTGTTTTTTCCATCATCTACCTACTCCAACCTGTCCTGATAGGACATATCATACTGACGTGCTAACTTCGACCACGCTCTACGCTCTCTTGCACGGTTAAGCTTAGTAACCCAAGCATCACTTTTAACTAGCGGCTTAACTAAAATGCTCTTAATGCCCGCACGATTTGCCGCATGAATATCGGTCATCAATTGATCGCCAATAAATACAACCTCAGCTTGGCTGAGCTTTAATTGTTTGATTGCCCGAATGATTCCAAAGTGAAATGGCTTCATTGCTCGGCTGATAAAGTTAATATCAAATGGTGCAACAGCTTTCTTGACTCGCTTGAAGTTGTTATTTGAAACCACAACAACCGGTAAATTTTCCTGCTTCATCAAGGTAAGCCATGCACGCAGCTCAGGGGTGCCGTCTGGATTATTCCAAGCAATTAATGTGTTATCCAAATCAACCAGCACTGCCTTAAAGCCATGCCGGATAAAATCCTCCGGCTGAATTTCATAAATTTTTTCAATTAACCATGTTGGTTTTAAATCTTCAATCATTTTCGTTTTCCCTTTTCCCCTTAAATAGCTTGAGTAATTCCTTCGTTTGATTAATATCTAATTGTCCGGGCGCAGAGCTTTGATTAACGATAGCAAAAGTCCAAGCGGCACCGATTAAATCAGCTGCCACGCGCGTAATGACCCCTAACTCTCCCATTGATAGCATGACAAGCTCCGCTTTGTTTGACGGAGTTTCCTCAGCAGCATTAGTGTAGTTATTATTTAGTGACAATACCTTTAAAACATCATCAAAGCTGCGTGGTTTAACAGCAATTTTGACAACATCCGGATTGGTAACCAATAAATCATTTAACGTTTGCTCCAAATCCTTTGGCGTTTCCTTAAAATTATGATAGCTGACTACTAGCTTAACGCCTTTAGCCTTACAGCGCTTTTTAAACTCTGGAATCGCCTCTTTATACGAAAAATACTCAAAATCAATATAATCCGGCTGAAGCTCTAAAAGTTCGGTTAAAAGCTGTAAATATTCCTGATTGCTCAGTGCTAAATTTCCGCCCTCCTTTTTAGTGCGAACGGTGAAAAGAAGCGGCTTTTTAAACCTTTCCTTAACAGTTTTAGCAACGGATAATATCTCAGCAAATGCCAGATAATCTGCACGCCACTCAATGATGTCTGCTGCTACAAATTCTGCAATGTCAAATGCTTGATTTTGACTGGTTAATATTAATGGTACAACAATTTTAGTCATTTTTTCACCTCAATTACAAAAACTTTTAAATAGTTTGATTCGGGATTTTTTACATTATATCTGAAATCACGCGGCAAGCGAAAAGTTGATTTAAAACGATAATCCACATCACTTAGTGCCCCACGAAGTATTTTTTCAAACGCAGTAATTGTTAGATTTTGTGCATTGGTTGAGGCAATGATTATCCCATTGTCATTTAAAATATTCAATGCGCCAGCGATTAAATCACCATAGTTTTTATGGACTGAGAAAACTTTGCCCTTATTTCTTGCAAAGCTCGGTGGGTCAATCACAATCACGTCATAGCGTAATGATTTTCTTTTAGCATATTTAAAATACTCAAAGGTATCCATCACTACTAAGCGGTGATTAGTCATATCCAAGCCATTTAATGCAAAATGTGCTAAACTTTTGTCAATACTTCTTTTTGCCAAATCAACACTCGTTGTTTGACTTGCGCCACCACTTGCGGCCGCAACACTAAAGGCTGCTGTATAGCTGAATAGATTTAACAAAGACTTTCCGCGGGCTAATCCTGCTGCTAGTCGAGCACGGACTTCCCTTTGGTCTAAAAAGATACCTGTCATCAAACCGTCATTGAGTGAAGTCGCATAATTAATCCCGTTTTCCTTAATGACTACCGGATTTTCCTCAGCTTGTCCAAACAAATGCTCAGATTCAATTGAACAAGCTTTAAAACGATTTTTCCCATAACCACCGATAATCTCCGGAAATACTTGACGGAAAGCATTAATTATCATCAAACGATGTTCATAGACAAATGTATTATACCAAGAAAAGACAGCAAATTGCTGATACAGCTCTACACGAATACCGCCGAGCTTATCACCTTCTTCGTTGAATAAGCAAAAAGCAGTTGTCGCTTCATTAGTAAAAAAATCCTGCCGCAACGCTCTAGCTTCTTTAAATCTTTCTATCAATAGTGCCAAGTCAAACGACTCTGACCTCGTGCTGTATACCCAGCCAACCCCCTTATTTTGTGTAGAAAGATAAGCATTTGCAAGATAATTCCCTGAGCCATCTATCAAGATAACCGCTTGATTAGCTAGAGATTCCAGCTGATTTGCCACTTGATTTAAATCACTTTCAACTAGTAGCTGCTTGCCATTTTGAAGAGCTTTTATTGTTGTTTTTGAAACTATTATTTTTTCCATGTTTTTAGTATAACAAACTTAACTATAAATATTTTAATTTCCACTATTTTTTTGTTTCTATTTGACTTGCTTTTTAATACAGAGTAAAATTTTGAAAGACTGATCTTTTAAAATAGACCTTTTACTATCATTATCTTCGTGCTCTGGAAAGGATAACTTTGTGCTCATACAAAAAATAAAAAATATATTTCAAACACGCTTTGGCTTTATCTTACTTTTGCTCCTTCTCTATTGGGCAAAGACGATTTTCGCTTACTTTATAGATTTTAACTTGATTATGGAGAAGCCATTTCAATATGTCATTTTGCTGATTAATCCCATTGCTACTGGTTTGCTGCTATTGGGGATTGCCCTATACATCAAAAATACTAGGGCGTTTTATATTACAGCATTCGTGATTTACTTCTTAATGCTACTACTGCTGTTCTCAAATGCTGTTTATTATCGAGAGTTTTCTGACTACATTACGATTAATACCATTTTAGGATCTAGCAAGGTTGCTTCAGGACTTGGCGAGAGTGCCATAAGATTGTTTAGATTTTGGGATATTGTTTATTTTATTGACCTCCTTGGCTTTTTGTTACTTAAAATAACTAAGCATTTCCCTGTTGACGTCAAGCCGTTTAACAAACGGGCAGCATTTGCAATTACCTGGCTATCTGTTTTAATTTTTTCTGCCAATTTATTTCTTGCTGAAACCGACCGCCCAGAGCTAATCACACGGACTTTCTCGCGGGACTATTTAGTTAAATATCTTGGGCTAAATGCTTTTACTAGCTATGATGCCATTCAAACCTATAATACCAATCAAATTCGTGCCAAGGCTTCACCAAGGGATTTGACCGATGTCACTAACTATGTCAAAGCTCACTACGCAGCGCCTGATCCAAAATATTTTGGCAAGGCTAAGGGTAAAAACGTAATCTACATTCATTTAGAAAGCTTCCAGCAGTTTTTAATTGATTATAAATTAAAGGACGAAAATGGCGTTGAGCATGAGGTAACTCCGTTTCTTAACTCACTTTATCATAGTAACGAAACCTACGCCTTTGATAATTTCTTCAATCAAGTCAAGGCAGGAAAGACAAGTGATGCCGAAACAATGTTTGAAAATAGCTTGTTCGGCTTAGACCAAGGCTCACTATTTACCCAGCTTGGTGGTAAGAATACCTTTGAAGCGGCTCCAAGTATCCTCAATCAAACGCAAGGCTATACCTCTGCTGTCTTTCATGGTAATGCAGGTACTTTCTGGAATCGAACGGAAACGTATAAGCAATTTGGCTTTAATTATTTCTTTGATGCCAGCTATTTCGATGTGACCTCAAAGAATTCTTTCCAATACGGTATCCATGACAAGCCATTTTTCGAGCAGTCCGTTCGCTATCTTGAACATTTGCAGCAGCCGTTTTATACGAAATTTATTACAGTAAGTAATCACTATCCCTACGAACAGTTCACCAATGACGAAGGCGGCTTTCCGCTAGCGCAGACTAAGGATGAAACGATTAACGGCTACTTTGCCACTGCCAACTATCTAGACACAGCAGTTAAAGAGTTCTTTGATTACCTCAAAGCATCAGGCTTATATAACAACTCAATCATTGTCCTCTACGGTGACCATTATGGTATTTCCAACTCAAGAAATCCGTCATTAGCACCACTTTTGGGAATGGATAGCGAAACTTGGGCTGATTATAACAATGCAATGATGCAACGCGTACCGTATATGATTGTTAATCCAAACGATACAGATGGGCATATTAACCATACCTACGGCGGAGAGATTGACGCCCTACCGACACTTCTTCACCTGCTTGGCGTTGATACAACCAAGTACTTGCAGCTAGGTCAGGATCTCTTATCACCGGCACATCAGCAAATCGTTGCCTTTAGAAATGACAATTTCGTCTCCCAAAACTTCACTGTCCTAGGAGATAAAGTTTACAATACGCAAAATGGCATTGAGATTACTAATCCAGACGCCTCCACCCAAGAAGTCATCACAAAGGAAAAGGAGGCTGTTGCTCAGCAACTTTCCATCTCTGACCAGATTAATAACGGTGATTTACTACGCTTCTATAAGGATAGCGGCTTAGATGCAGTTGATCCGAGCAAATTCAAGTATAAAGACGGTCTAGGGCAAGCCGAGAAGATAGAAAAGGACAAGGGCAGCAAGTCCACCAGCTTATTCTCTGAAAATGGCAATAAGACGACACAATATCTCTTCCACACCCAAACCTATAAGGAGCTTCACCCAGAAGAAGAAACAACTAATAAATAAAAGAGAGAGGCAGGGACTTTGGTAGCATATCAAAGTCTTTGCCTCTGTTTAATGTTCGTGATTTACGTGGGACAATGTGGCAACACCTGAGGGAAAACTGCTAAGTCACGCTTGCCTTATGGATTCACTATTGACGCTCTCAATGCGAAAAAACAGCTGCCCTTTTTGAGAATTTTTATGCCAAGCTGTTTTAAGCACTGGTTTCTTCTGTTAAAATAAGAACGAAAGTAAAAGAAGAAAAGAGGTCACTATGCCAAACTTAACGACACATTTTTGTAACGCCACCTTTAACAACCCATTGATGAATGCATCTGGGGTGCACTGTATGACGATTGAAGAAATAAATCAGCTTGCAGGTTCTGCTGCTGGTAGCTTCGTCACAAAATCTGCAACCAAAGCAGCACGCATTGGTAATCCTGAGCCTAGATATATCAATCTAAGCTTAGGGTCAATTAACTCAATGGGTCTACCTAATAATGGGCTCAGCTACTATCTTGAAGACGCAATTAACCGTCAGAAAAATGCACCAGATAAAGCCTTTATCCTCTCTGTTGCAAGCTACGAGGGCTATCATGAGTATGTCGAAAACATGAAAGTTATCGAAGAATCTGAGTATACCGGCTTAGTTGAGCTAAATCTTTCTTGTCCAAATGTCCCTGGCAAGCCTCAGATGGCATATGATTTTGCGGATACCAAACGTTTATTGACCGATATTTGCGCTTTCTATAAAAAGCCATTTGGTGTTAAACTACCTCCGTACTTTGACCTGCTCCATTTTGACAAAATGGCTGAAATTTTAAACCAATTTCCAATTAAATTTATCAACTCGATTAACTCAATCGGAAACGGCTTATACATTGACCCTAAGACAGACACCGTTGTCATTAAACCAAAAGCTGGATTTGGCGGCATTGGCGGTGAATACGTCAAGCCGACTGCCCTTGCAAACGTCCGTGCTTTTTATACACGCCTAAGAAGCGACATAGAAATCATCGGAACTGGCGGAATTTTATCCGGACAAGATGCCTACGAACACCTGCTTTGCGGTGCAACAATGCTCCAGATTGGCACGCAGCTTGAAAAAGAAGGACTTACAGTTTTCACGCGGATACAAACGGAGCTCCTTAAGATTATGGCTGAAAAAGGTTATCAAACAATCGATGAATTTCGCGGCAAGCTCAAAGAAATTAATTGACTAAGACAAATCAAAAAGACAGCGTGTGATATGCTATCCCTATCTAAGACATTGAATAATTAAATGTCCTAGATGGAGAATCAATCCGCCTGTCTTTTTTGACGTTTATAAACTCACTTATCGTTTAAAGAAATCCTTGATTTTATCCAGTAGATTGCTGGCACGCTGTTTTAGACCCTCGGTATCCTTCAAGCGCTCCTTAGCTTCATCTAGCAGACTTTTTGCTTTCTTTTCATAGTCGCTAGCTATTGAGGCTTCTTCCCCATTTGGATCCTGCGCCACATCTGAATTGATACCCGCTTGGTAATAAGCATTATCAACCTTAAATGCCGTCTTTTTGGTAAATGGTAATATTCGGCTCGCTTGGTCTTTAAAGATTGCTGAGGCTTCCTGTGCTGAGATACCGTTGAGATAATGCGTTTCGTCCGTTTTCTCAAAACCAAGCCATGTTGTCATTACCACATCCTTAGTATAGCCGATAACCCATTGGTCATCTGCTAAGTCGGAATTGAAATCTGTTTCCGTTGTCCCAGTCTTACCGGCAAGGGTAAAGCCGTAAGGAGCAGCGTAGACGCCTGTCCCATTAGTATAGGTCCCAAGCATCATTGAAGTCATCTTATCTGCGACTGACTGGTCGATTACTCGTTTTTTGCTCGTCTTATTTTCGGCAATCACTGCGCCTGTACCGTCAACAATTTTGCGAATCAAATGTGCCTCAACTTCAACGCCATTATTTGCAAATGTCGCATATGCCTGTGCCATCTCCCACGGATTAGTCAAAACGCCACTACCTAGTGCTAATCCCAGCTTTTTATTCTCCTGCGTTAAATGAAGTCCAAAATCAAGCCCTGATTGATAAGCACGGTTAATCCCCAGCTTATCTACCGTCCAGACCGCCGGCAAATTCAAGCTTCTTGCCAGTGCTTGATACATTGGCACCTCGCCTGAGTAAGTGTTTCCGTAGTTATTCGGTGCATAACCATTATAATCATGCGGGGTATCCTCAAGCATTTTGTTGATTGACCAACCGGCCTCAACGGCTGGTGTATAGACGACTAGCGGTTTTATCGTGGAGCCTGGTGAGCGTTTGGCTTGTGTTGCGTAGTTAAATCCTCTAAAGGTGTGTGCACCATCTGTTTCAACATTTCCCACTAAAGCCTCAACACCGCCGGTTGCAGGATTAATCGCAACTGTTGCTGACTGTGCGTATTGACCGTCCTCTGCCTGAGGGAATAAAGCGAGATTTTGGTAGGTTTCTTGCATGCCTGCTTGGTAGTTTTGATCTAGCGTTGTATAGATTTTATAGCCATTGTTTAGGATTTCCTTTTCAGATAAACCGTAGGTTGAAATAGCTTCATTGATGACTGCATCAAAATATGACGGATACTGATAACCATTAGTCGTTTTGCCTTGGTAATTATTATTTACCAAGGTTTCAATCCGAATACTAGATTCTTGCTTAGCTTCCTCTTCGGTAATCTTCTTTTGAACAACCAGATTTTGTAGCACTGTATCACGGCGATTATTGGCATTATCTGGATAGGAAACCGGATTGTAAATCTCAGGTCCTTTCAACATGCCGACAATCGTTGCAGCTTCTCCTAGTGTTAAATCCTTTGCCGATACCCCAAAATAGCGCTGGGACGCGTCCTCAACTCCCCAAACGCCATTACCAAAATAAGCCTGATTGAGATACATCGCTAAGATTTCGTCCTTGGTATATTTTTTATTAATCTCAAGCGCTAAAAAGATTTCTCGTGCCTTACGGGTCATGGTCTCATCTAGTGTAAGATAGGCGTTTTTGGCCAACTGTTGGGTAATCGTTGAACCGCCGCCGCCACCAATTAAGCCAAAGGTTAGCTTTCCAGCTATTGCTCGACCAATCCCTAATAAATCAATCCCGTGATTTTGATAAAACGAACGATCCTCTGTCACAACCACAGCTTCTTGTACATAAGGAGAAATTTCAGAAAGCTTAACATAAGTCCCCTTTTGCCCATACAATAACCCTGCTTCCTGATCATTTTCATCATAAATCATCGTATTGTTTTCAAGAGATGCCTGAAGCGCAGAAACATTCGTTGTTTTCGCCAAATAAAACAAATATGAACTAGTCACTAAAACCACCGTCAAGCTAATCAGCAAAATAAACTTGGTTAATTGATACTTTTTCCAAAGCCTTTTAAAGCCGAATATCAGCTTCTCCCTAGTATTCTCCAGTTTCTTACTTACTTTTTTTTGATACTTATCACTACGCATAACTGCTCCAATCTTGATAAATGATTAATTTCATTCTATCAGAAAGCTGCTGGATTATTCAAACCATTAACTAGCTATTAATCAAAAAGAAGGTGGATTCAGCGTTTAACGACGTAGAAAATTAGGAAATTGCGGGCATTTCATTCACCAATGTTCGGAAATTTATCTATTTTCCTAGTCGGCACTGCTTGTCTCCCGTGAATCACAAACGTTAAACAGTGGCAAAGACTTATGCCACAGCCTCATTATTCTAAATGACGAAACCAGACGTTCGAGGAAAATTCGCTTGAATTATTTCTTTTAAGGTGGTAGAATACTAAATAACTTGAAAAGACATGAGACTATGGCGACAAGTTCAGCGAGCAGATGGTTGGTGCAAATCTGCCTGTCAAGCTATTCTTACCACTTTTCACGATTATCGCAGCCTCAGCGTTATGAGATAGAGATGGAAGGCAACTTCTAAGATTAGGTGGAACCACGTTAATTCGTCCTAAGTAGTAAAACTACTTAGGCTTTTTTTATCTCTAATCAAATACTAGGCAAATAAAAAGGAGCAAGCAATGATAACTATTACATTTCCAGACGGTGCGGCTAAAACATTTGAAAATGGCGCATTAGGTATTGACATCGCCAAGAGTATTTCCAATTCCCTAGCAAAAAAAGCATTGGCAATTAAATTCAACGGACAATTGATTGATGTTGACCGCGCGATTACCGAGGATGGTAAAATCGAAATCGTCACAGCTGAACATGAGGACGCACTAGGCGTTTTACGACACTCTGCGGCGCATGTTTTAGCACAAGCCTTAAAACGACTTTATCCAGAAATTCATTTAGGTGTCGGACCAGCGATTGAAACAGGATTTTACTATGATACGGACAATAAATCAGGGCAAGTGACTGACGAACAATTAACTGAAATTGAAGCTGAAATGCAAAAAATCGTTCGTGAAAACTTTAAAACTGAACGTCGAGTAGTCACTAAAGCGGAAGCCTTAGCAATCTTTAAAGATGATCCATACAAAGTTGAACTAATTAATGACTTACCGGAAGACGAGACAGTGACAACTTATAACCAAGGTGAATTTACCGACCTTTGTCGTGGTCCGCATGTGCCATCAACAGGTAAGGTTCAAGTCTTCAAGCTTTTAAACGTTGCCGGTGCCTACTGGCGTGGTAATTCAGACAATCCAATGATGCAACGGATTTACGGTACTGCATTTTTTGATAAAAAGGATTTAAAAGTTTTCTTGACAGAGCTTGAGGAACGCAAGGAACGCGACCATCGCAAGCTGGGCAAAGAGCTCAATCTTTTCTTTACCAGCCAAGAGGTTGGTGCAGGTCTACCGGTTTGGCTGCCAAATGGCGCAACGATTAGAAGAACGATTGAACGCTATATCGTCGACAAGGAATTAGCTGCCGGCTACGAACACGTCTATACACCGCCAGTTTCAAACCTTAATCTTTATAAAACATCTGGACACTGGGATCACTACCGCGAGGATATGTTTCCGCCAATGGATATGGGAGATGGCGAGCTGCTTGAGCTTCGACCAATGAACTGCCCTAGTCATATCCAAGTCTTTAAGCATGAACCACGTAGCTATCGTGAATTACCATTTCGACTTGCTGAGCTCGGTATGATGCATCGTTATGAAAAATCAGGTGCTCTGACTGGTCTGTCACGTGTGCGTGAGATGACCCTAAATGACGGTCATACCTTTGTTCGCCCCGATCAAATCGAGGAAGAATTTAAAGATATTCTCAAGCTAATCATTGAAGTCTACGAGGATTTTGGTATTAGTGACTACCGCTTCCGTCTATCTTATCGTGATAAAGCAAACACTGAAAAATATTTCGATGATGATGAAATGTGGGAATTATCGCAAAAGCAGTTGAAAAATGCCGTAGATGATTTAGGTATTGAGTACTTTGAAGCCGAAGGCGAAGCCGCATTTTATGGACCAAAACTTGACATTCAAACTAAAACAGCCTTAGGCAATGAAGAAACCATGTCAACCATTCAAATTGACTTCTTGCTGCCGAAACAATTTGAGCTTGAATATATCGGCAATGACGGTGAAATGCATCGCCCTGTCATGCTCCACCGTGGCATTGTCGGTACTATGGAACGCTTTACAGCCTACCTGATTGAAATGTACAAGGGGGCGTTCCCAACATGGCTTGCGCCGACACAAGCTTCAATTATTCCAATCTCAGTTGATGCGCACTATGATTACGCCAAAACAGTCACCGACAAGCTGAGAAAAGCAGGTGTCCGTGTTCATTTTGATAAGCGAAATGAAAAGATGAACTATAAAATCCGCCAGTCACAAATGAATAAAATTCCATATCAACTAGTTGTCGGCGACAAGGAACAGCTTGATGTTACCGTCAACGTCCGCAAATACGGTTCAAAGGCAACCGAAGTTTTGCCGCTTGATGTCTTCGTTGAGCAAATCACTCAAGAAATTGAAAACAAGGGTAAGAAATAAACAGTTCCCTACAAAAATCCAAAGCTCATTTCTGTCGTTTCGTCAGATATTCAGCTATATAGTAGCGAACCCCCCGCAACCGAAACGGTTGCGGGGGGTTCAGATTACCTGCTTGGGTGTTAGAATTCGACGGGCTTTACAGGCTAGGAAAGTTCGGTATCATCTGAAAAATAGACAGGCAGAGTACGCTTTACTATTTTTAGATAATCCAGCTTTGTGAGCTTGATAAACTCTCCCGAGCCGATTAATTTCTTTCAATAGCTCAGCTAAAACACTAAGCGGAATCGGAAAGTTTAGCTTTCCAGTGAAGCGAACAAGTGCGACAGTACTCAAACGAAGTTTGACAATAATTTGGTACATTTTAGTTAATCCAGCTTCGAGCGTTAGGCGATACTCTCCCGAAACAATTATTTTTTGCAATAAGTCGACTAAAGTCGCAAGTCTCCTTTATCTTGAAAGAACGCTGGCTACCGTTCGCAGTTGCCAAAACAAGCCGTTTCAGCTTTTTAACTTAACGAAATCCATAAAGCAGGGCGAACGGGCAGGCTAAAAGTGACAGCAATGGAGCAGTTGAAATAATTTTCATAGACATAGCCCGCACCAAAAGTATCTATATCTGAGCCATTCATATTATCATAACCCGCCGACCGAAGCCAGAAGTAATTGGGATCGTTTTTTGTGAAATTTAACAAACTAAAGTAGTTTTCACCTGCGCCATCTGTGCTATTAATATCACCATAGCTTAAGGCAAAGGCTTGTTTACTACTGCCACTACCGCCAATCGTGGTCGCAAAGCGTTTATCAGCATAATAACTAGACCATCCCCAATTATTAAAAGTAGCACTTATATCAAAAACTGCTTTAAATTTATCAAAAGTTGGATCGTTCAACTTAACTGCTTGAACCCTGTCACTGTCGCTTGTTAGGGCAATCGTGTAGTTATAGTAATAGTCGATTGCGCCTTTGAGTCCGTATTTGTATTTAAGGTCATCTTGACCTATATAACTCGCTGACCCGCTGTCCTCGTAGCCGTTTGAACCATCGCTATCAAAGTAGTAATAACCATGATAACCATTAGTATTACCTGCATCTAAGCCCTCTGCGTCACTTACGCCACTCTTGCTTACTGCTGTTTCTGATAGGAATGGGACATCGGCGTAAGTAGTATTAGTATCCGTATCTATGCCCGCCTCAGCCGCTGTCAAAGCATCGACTTTAAGAATTAATGCTTTATTGCCTTTAACTTTTAAGACACGCCACGTTGTACCCGCAAAAGAATAGTCATCACCAGCTTCAGGCACAGTATTATTATCAACCTGCTCATATCTCACCGTTCCGAAGTTAACTGCAACCGTCGTCTTAGCTGCTGCTGCCGCCACATCACTTGTGTCATTTCCATTATCAAACGGCCATTCCCACTCAATCTTCACCTCAGCGTTAAGACCAGAACTGTCATAGCGAAACTCAACATCATCTAGTGCGTCATTAAGACCATCTCCGTTGACCCAGTCAGCAGTCTTTTCCGTCCCATCAATAGAAAGTTTAAACTTCAGATGATTTTTTAGATAATTATCTGTGTCGTCTTCAAATGTAACCCTAGACTCCTCCCCCTCTAGCGCTGGAAAGGTAACGATATAGCTGACTTCGGTGTTACCTGTACCGACGGGGACGGAAGAACCTTCAACACTTTTAACGTTATCTTGAATACGAAAACTCTTTTCCCCCTTTGTGCCCGGTGCAATGAGATTTCCAGGATTATCTCCTCCAGAATTGTTAAAAACCGTGTCTTCTTTGGAATTATAGGTGCCATGCCCTGAATTCCTCAAATCTGACCCGTCAGAGCTGTAACTAGCATTATAATAATATGGCGAGAATAGATTGCCGATTGAAACCGGCTCTCCGACATGCCAGACTGCGACCTGCGCATTTTGGTCTGGCTTATTGCCAAGATCAACTGTTGAAACATACTTGGCATATGTGCCGGCAAAGATACCGAGTGAAGCAATCGCTAGCACGATGGCAAGTCCGGCTACTCTACGCTTGGTTAGCTTGAAATTTTTCATCTTAATTCCCCTTTCTAAATC
>JAISYB010000052.1 GCA_031270215.1 Streptococcaceae bacterium
AAATTAAGCGAAGATAACGATGCAGAAACTTTTGGTTTTTAGTTTTCGTTGGATAGTTAGTGGAAAAGAAAGGGATCACCTAGCATGGGATTAATCTATATTCCAAGCGGCGCACAAACAAAGTTAATTAATGGTATAGCTTTTAAAACTTTTGTAAGTGAAGGTTTAAAAAATTCAAAATATGTTCAGGGGCTCAAAACTTCTGCCAAAACACTTGGAAAACTTGGTACTATTGCAACGTATGCCCAGCATGGGATTACTTTTGCTTCAAGTTCGGTAAATGAATACGGAAAGACAGGCAGTATTGGTAAAGGTATAATTGGCGGTGCTATTGAAACAGTTAAGAGTGTTGGTCCGCTTGAGGGAGCAACATTAGGGGCTTCGTTTGGGACAGTAATTCCAGGTGTAGGGAATGTTGTTGGGGCTGGGATTGGTTTTGCTATTGGTAGCGCAAACGTATTAGTACAATTATGGAAACCAAATTTATATGATGATATAAAAGATGGTGCGTATAAATTTTATGATAAAGGAAAGGAAGCTATCGGAAAAGGTATCAGTCAAGGAATTAAGGATGTGCAGCACGTATATAAAGATGTACAAAATGTCGGCAAATCAGTTGGAAAAGTACTATCTTCAATCAAATTGCCAGAAATTAAATTGGGATGGTGACTATGAAATTACCTAAAATAATGACTGCTAGCTTTGAAGAGTCTTTAATACTTCAGGATGATAGGTTTGTTCAATATATGATAAAAGATGTTGAGAAACTGGGTGTAAAAGAAAAACCCGTATTGCTAAAAGTTTTAGCATTATTATTTATCTCGCTTTTATATGGATTTTCAATGTTGATAAAATATTTTATAGATCACTCAGATCCAGATAGTTCTGTTCCTGAACCTCAAATTAACTTTTTCCCTGCAAAGTTGTTTTGGTTGATGTTGACAATATTTATATTAATTTGGATTATAACATTAATTAGAAGAACTAAAGGCACTAAATTTTTTTTCGCTTATCTTAATACGACCAATTATTTACGATGGTTGATAATTGTTGTAAATTTATTTTTCGTAACTTTTATGTTTATACCCTTAACTGTTTTAGGTGTACTAATATTCTTTGGAGCGATAGGCATAATTGGTTATATCATAGGTCGAAGTAAAATAAAATCGCTAAATGAGCAGCTTTTTAATATTAAAGAATCAAATGATAGAATAGATAATTTCATTCAAAAAATATTTAAAGCAATGATGAAATATGGTTGGTTATTATTGGTTGGCATTGCTTTGTGGAAATTTATTTTCCCTGGAACAACAGGTGTTCGGACAGATATTGTCGGTTTTATAGGAATTGTTGCAATGTGGTTTGTCATGGATATAGCAATAATAGTAGCTGAAATATACCTATTTACTCTATGGTTACTACAAAAGTAAATCTCCAGAAGAATACCGCGAATGGGAAGATAAATCTCAGATAGAATGGTATGGTGAAAAATATTTCAACAAACATATTAAAGGAACCTCTTTGGAAAATAAAGATGTAATTATGAAATAGCCTTTTTGGTAAACAAATGTTATATCATCATTTTCAAGATAGTTCCATTCCTAAGGCAGAAATCAATTTTTTATCAACCTCTGTGTTTTACATTGGTTTTGGATTATCAGTCGCTTTAAATACTATAACAATAATAAAATATTTTAGAGGCAGATGAATGCAAATAACATAGTAATGTGGCTGGTAGTTGAGGTGATTTTGGGACTTATAACTTGATTGTTCAAATTATTTTCGCTGTAAGTATAGATGTTTTCGATAATGATGGTATTATTAATAATGGTACCAATAAAATATCAGCTATCATCTTTAAAAAATATACTATATTTCAGAAACCACAATGTTTTTCAATCACAAGGATATCAATAAAATTTTATTCACAGGATATTCAGATGATGATGAAGTGCGATTCTTAGAAATTTATGCAAAGTGGAAAACAGGTTTGGATAAAGGGAAAGAAGACATAAAATAGAAAACCAAAGCTTCGGCTTTTAGTCTAGTTTTAAAAAGGAGCCTCAACGTGAAAAAGTCTACTAAAACGCAAGAAAATAAAGTATTAAACGAAATTGACCGTAAACTCAGACGGATCCAAGTGATTTTGACAGTTATCATTGGTGCGCTTCTCCTTGTTTTGATTGGCGTACTTTTCATCTTGAATAATGGAACGCAAAAGAAAACACAGATTGTCAAACCAACTATTGCCTTGGTGAATGAAGATCGAGAAGGAAGATTTAATGGTACAATCTATAATTTTGGGCAATCCTTTGTCAATCTAGTTTCCAATGATGACAAGTATAATTGGCAAGTTGTGTCACGTTCCGTCGCAGACCGTGCCTATTCTGATGGTTCGGTTCAAGCAGTCATCTATCTGCCCCAAGACTTTACGCAGAATATTTTAACGCTCCAAGCCATTGACCCACAACAAGCACAGGTCGATTATAAAGTGCTGAATGCACAATCAGAAGTGAACAACAAACTTTTACAAAATAAAATTGTGCATGTGCTCTACGATTTCAACACCTCGGTTGTAAAAATGTATTATGCTTCTGTGGCGGGGAATGTGGCGAATGCGCAAACCAATATGAATAATGTTGTAAACAGTCAAGATTCGATACTTACAAACCTTAAAAGTAATGTCTACGGTCCTTTTCAAACGACACACCAGTCTTATGGTTCGGTCATAACAGTGGCAGATGGTTTAAAATATCAAAATGATAGCTGGATTCAAGCGCAAAATAGCTTTACCACCTCCATAGTGACTATGCTTAAGGGTAATAGTGAAACCTTCAATGGGACACTTCCTAATTTGACGAATTATTTCGATACCCAAAAGCGAATCACAGAGACTAATCTTAAAAATGCCAATCAAGGTATCACTAATCAGGCAGCTTTGGACAATGATTATTATTATGGTCAATACACAGCCACCTATAATCAATCGCTTGGTGCTTTACATCAATTTGTCAATCAAGACGAAACAGGAAAAGAAGTGGGTCTTTATGCCGATTTGAAAGCTCGATTGACAAGTTATAACGAAAAAATGAGTGGTGTTCGAGATGATATTGATAGCCAAATTGGGCAGCTAATAGAAAAGAAAGACATGCTTTTAGGATTAGAAAAAGAGTTATACACTCAGTTCTTTGCACAAGATGTCCTACCTACCGCTGAGCAGACGGACTTTACTACTCTTGAAACAGATGATAATGCAAGGAGTGCCATGGCAGCGCTGCTCTCTCAATCCTTTGGCGAAAGAGAGAATCTCAAAGATACGGCTTATCCAGATACAATCAGCCAGCTTCTTAGTCAACTGTCTATAGATACGAGTGAGTATGAACCTTTGCTCAATGCATTGGAGACGAATGGGTCTATTACGCTCAATCAAAGAAAAGCAATTATTGCGGAGCTGGGTGTCTTGAGCAATTATGCGGCAGACTTTAATCTGACAACAGCAAATGTTGATTTCATGGATGTACCAGCTAGCAATACGACCGACCAAACTTTTAACAAACAGCTCACGGTTGTTGTGCCTGCAGCCAAGAGATATACCTTAAGTCTTCAAGCAAAAGACGGAATCGACAATAACAATATTTCTCTTGTTAGCGCTACTGATGATAATGGTACAGAGCTGAATATCACCAAGCCAACGAGCATTACTTTAGACAATAGAACTAAGCCTGGAACTGATGCGAATGGTAATCCGACAACAACTCCTGCGACAAGCCCAATGATTTATCACATCACCTATCAAGTGTCTTTAGGTCAAGCAGAAAATGCTAAGGTAACTGTAAAGTGGGGAGAGAGGTCAGGAACTCAAGCGCAATCTGTCGATACTTTTGGGCTCATTCCTGCAAATACGATTTCAGAGTATGCTGGAGGCAATCAGTTTGGTTACATCACAACACTTTTGAATAATATCCATACGGCAAGTCGTTTAATTGCCGTACTCTACGGAGCGCCGGGTGCAACACCTGCCGATATGAAAGATGTCACTGATTTTGCCCTTAGTGCCAATCCTAAATCGATTTATCGAATGTATGGCAATATGGATCAAAGCGAAATCGGGAAACGTTTGAGTGACGATGATGTGGCACAATACAAACAATCGGGAACGGAGAACATCAGGAAAGTGAGAGAAACGTTGAGCACGCTTAATTCAACGATTGCAAGCCTTCAAGTCGATGAAATGACTTTGACTAATCATTTGCCAGAGGATCATTTTGCTCAAATATCGAGCGAGTTGAACACATGGTACACGCAAACGATAGCAGCCTTAAATGACCAATATCAGGCGTGGACGACAAATCAAACGAATCTTTTGCAGCAAGAACCATGGACATCTTATAATCAAAGTGATTTTGCCCTTTATTATGATAAGGCGATGGGGGAAACACTCTATGGCACAATTTCCGGGTTGGTTTCATCAACTGCAAAACAAGCAACAGATACAGCTAATAGTAGTCAAATTATTAAGAGTAATGCGGAAACCTTCAGTCTGATGGTCAATGCCGTGACAAAGACTCAGAATGAGGCAAAAGAGGTGATGGCTAATACAGGTAATCTTTTAACCTCAGGAAATGATGAGTTGAAGGTGAGTCAAAACTATTCGAACAACTTTTCTTCCGTTTTGTCTAATACCAGAACTGCTGGAGTTGATAGCAATAAACTCTTTGGATTTTTTGCACAACCTTTGTCAGCGAAGGATATGACACCAAAAGAGCAGACAATTGTCTCAAACTTTGACTGGCGTTGGTTGATTGTCCTTGTCATTGGGATCTTGCTTGGGACATTCTTTACACTGATGATAAAGCTGTTTCTTTCAAGAAGAGCTAGGCAAAATTGAGAGAAGATTTAAAGTAAGTGAAGCAGAGGAATTCGTACAGATTTCTTTTGATTCTAACAGCCGTTATTTAATCCAGAGATTTTGGTATATGGGAATGGCTTGACAACTAAACGTGTAAGCTATGTTGATAGTAAAAGTGACAACCTCCTAGGATTGATTATTTTTCCTAGGAGATTTTTACAGTCTTATTTGGCGCTCTCTGACATGTTTCTACAACCGAGGTCAATAACTATCGGTCTTATCTCGGTATCCCAAGACTAAAAATAAAGCTTCTATGCCTTAGCATCGTCGTAGCAAGACTATTGCCTCGCCGCGTGCGGTATGCGGGAACATATCAACCGGTTGGATAAAACTAACACGATAAACCTGAGTTAAGGCGACTAAATCCCTAGCGAGTGTTGACATATTGCAGGAGATGTAGACGAACTTTTCGGTCGGGTTTTTGATGATGACATCTAAGAGCTTGGCATCAATCCCGCTTCTAGGTGGGTCAACAATCAATCCGGTTGCTGAAAATCCTTCCTTAATCCATCTCGGAATCACTTGTTCTGCTGATCCAACTTCATAGATAGCATTATCCAGCCCTAGAGCTTTAGCATTATTTTTTGCATCCTTAATCGCTGGAGCCATTGTGTCCATGCCACGAACCTCGCTGACCTTTTCTGCGAGTGAAAGACCAATCTTTCCTGCTCCGCAGTACGCGTCAATGATTTTATCATCAGATTTCAAGTCCATTGCTTTGATTGCTTCGTGGTAGAGCTTATTCATCTGCAGATAATTCAGCTGCAAAAAGGATAATGGTGAAATCGTAAAAGACTTATCTAAGATACTTTCAGTAATATTCGATTGACCGTAGAGATGAAGTTGATGTGTGCCATAGATTTTGGATGTCTGTTTGCTTTGGATATTTTGCTCAATCGTGACAATTTCCGGATGCTTTTTGATTAATTGGCGTTTAAATTCTGGCCATTTAGGGAAATTTTTGCTCGTTGTTACGAGGATTAGCTGGACTTCTTTTGTTGTAAAACTCTCGCGTACCATGACCGTTTTGATAAATCCGTCGTTTTTCTTTTCATTGTAAGGGGTGATTTTCAGCGTTTCAAAAAGCTTGACGCAAGTATTGATAATCCTTTGAGTTTTTGGCATTTGCACGCAGCAGTCACTAATTTTGACTAAATGGTGGGAATTAATCGCAAATAAGCCTGCTTCCACCTTACCATTTTTGTGATTTCTTCGGATTTGAAATTGTAATTTATTGCGATAATGCCAAGGCTCCTCTTGCCCAATGGTGGGGAGAATCTTGTAGTCTTTGAAGTCTGTCGGCTTGAATTTTTCAAGAGCTTGTTTGATTAAATCTACTTTGAAAGCAAGCTGCGCAGGATAATCTAAGTGCATTAATTGACAGCCGCCGCAGCTTTGATAGACAGGACAAGGGGGTGTGACACGCGAGGTGCTAGCTTTGTTGATTTTGACTAGCTGCCCGGTTGAGAAATTCCGCTCGTTTGAGCTAATCTTGATAATGACCTCTTCTTTTGGCAGTGCGTTTTCGATAAAGATTAGCCGTCCCTTATAGCGCGTTATACCTTCGCCGTTAATTCCGATTCGTTTGATTTTTACTTTTAACTTTTGATTAATTTCTAAATTGACCATGACCCACCTCTTTTTCATGTACCATATCAAATGATACTGAATGAATAAGCACAAATACGTTTGATATAGACGTTATATACTTATCATTTCATATTATATTATAATACTGACTGCTATATATGTCAGCAAGTTCTCCCATTTGTCAATTATTTTAAGGCACTTGCGTATTAAATCAAATGCTCTCGTGGTAAAATAAATTCTATGAGAAAAATAAATGAAATTACCAAACTAAAAAAGAATTATCGGATAACCTTTGATAATGAAGAAGTGCTGTCTGTTTCAGAAAACACTCTGACGGAATTTTTGTTAGTTCGCGATAAGTGTGTCTCAGACGAGCTTTTTGACGAGATTATCAGCTATCAAGGTCTAGACTACGGCAGAAAAGTTGCCTTAACTGCGCTTAATTATCGAGCGTATTCTGTCTATGAAATGAAACAAAAGTTAATCAGCAAGGCAGTTTGCGAGGAAGCAATTCCAGAGATTATTACCTTTTTAAAGTCAACTGCGCTTTTAGATGACGTGGAATATGCTCAAAATATTTTTGAAAGTATGCTTGCGTCAAAGAAAAAAGGTAGAGAGGCAATCAGCTATAAGATGTGGCAAAAAGGGATTAAGCAGGAGATCATTGATGAGATTTTGGTGCAGCTTTCGGCGGATGACGAATACGACATTGCGCTAAGCTATGCAGACAAGCTAATTACCAAATATGCGCACGAGTCTAAGCGCGCAGTGGAGCAGAAAATAACTGCAAGCCTAATGCGTGCAGGTTTTAGTTTTGACTTGGCAAATCAAGCAGTCAATGAACTTGAGATTACAAGTGATGAGGCAGAGGAATACGAAAAGCTAGTCCAAAAAGCGCTTCCGGTTTACCGCAGGATTTCAAGACAATATGATGGCTGGGAGCTCAGGCAACGTATCTTTAGAAATCTGGCAGGCAAAGGCTTTGATTTTGATTTAATCAATCGCTTTATCGCAGAAAGGCAAGAATCAGAAGATGAATGAGTTCGCGCAACAATTGCTTACATGGTATTTGACCAATCAGCGACATCTGCCTTGGCGGGAAAATAAGAATCCCTACTATGTCTGGATTTCAGAAATCATGCTACAGCAAACACAGGTCACGACCGTTATTCCTTATTTTTTAAGCTTCATTCATCAATTTCCAGACGTGGAAAGTTTAGCGCACGCAGATGAGGCGGTCTTGATGAAGGCTTGGGAGGGCTTGGGTTATTATTCCAGAGCTAGAAATCTCCAAGCGGCAGCAAAGCAGATTGTTTGTGATTATCAAGGCAAGCTGCCGAAGTGCCGGACGGAGCTATTAAAGCTCAAAGGGATTGGACCTTATACGGCAAGCGCAATTGCTAGTATTGCTTTTGATGAAATCACCGCAGCAATTGACGGCAACGCTTTTCGCGTCTTTTCAAGAGTTAAAATGGAAGCTAGTGATATTGGAGAGAGCAAATCGCGTTTGATTTTTGAAAAAATCGGTGATACCTTGATTTCAAGAACTTCTCCGGGAGATTTCAATCAAGCGATTATGGATTTAGGCGCACAGCTTTGCACGCCCAAGCAGCCCGTCTGTGAGTATTGCCCAGTTGCTAAGCTTTGCTTATCATATCAATATGGAGTGCAGCTTGAATTTCCAAAGAAGGCTAAAAAGATTAAGAAGAAGGACGTCTATCTTCTAGCTGATTTAGTGATAAATGAGGAGGGAAAGTTTTTATTTGAACAACGTAGCAAGTCGGGTGTTCTGAAAGATATGTGGACTTTTCCTTTGACGGAGGTCACGCAGCAGGTATATCAGGAAAGAAAATCTACGGCATTGCTCGAAGTAAAGCACGTCTTTACGCATCTTAATTGGTATATTTTACTTCAAATACCACCAGAGGTTGTTCGTGAAAGCTCAAAAGCTGCTCGGTGGCTTGCGCTTGATGATCTGTCAAGCTACCCCATTCCCAAGGTGCAACACAAGCTACTTCAAGGATTATCATCAGACATTAGGAAAAACCAGTAAGCTAGACTAAGCAAAATGTAGTCTTTTATGGTACAATGACAGAGGATTACAATTATAAAATTGTTTTAAAGAGAAAGATGGTCCTTATGAATAATGTGCCAAAAGAAGGAGAAGTTGTCACAATTCAAAGCTTTAAACATAACGGACAGCTACATCGTGTGTGGCGTGATACGCTGGTTTTAAAAACCAGTGAGTATTCAATCATTGGTGTAAATGATCATACCTTAGTGACGGAATCTGATGGTAGAAAGTGGGTAACTAGAGAGCCGGCAATCGTTTATTTTCATAAAAAATTCTGGTTTAATATCATTGCGATGATTAGGGATAATGGTATCTCCTATTATTGCAATCTCGCATCGCCCTTTTTGGTTGATTCAGAAGCTCTGAAATACATTGACTACGATTTGGACATCAAAGTCTTTCCAGATGGGGAAAAGAAATTGTTGGATGTAGAGGAATATGAGTTTCACAAAAGAAAGATGCGTTATTCCAAGGAAATTGATTTTATTTTAAAGGAAAACGTCAAGCTTTTAGTGGAGTGGATCAATCAAAAAAAAGGCCCCTTTTCTCCAGAGTACGTTAAGATTTGGGCAAAACGTTATGATGAATTAACAGGTAAAAATGTCAGTGACAGCTTAAAAGCCGACTAATTGTAGTTGGCTTTTTTTGAGATATAAAAAAATCGCAAGACGGAAAACGAGTCAATAGTTACAGACCACGTGCGATATTAAGCGGATTGGGGAAGAACCTTGCTCATAGAGCTACAGCAACTAACGGAATCTTAGGCATTTGTGCTTGTATCGCCTAAAACATTGTAATGTAAAAAATGTCAATCCATCTGTTAGTAAGCTACGCGTTCCAAGCTTTCCAATTATATTTCACTGGTAAAAACTTCAGAAATTCTGCACAAAAGTATTTGTGGTAACGAAGAACGATTTCAAAAAAGACGAAAGCAAAAAATTCTGCCCCAATAGTACGACAATCAAATCTTTTTCATCACCATCTTAACTCGGTCGGCTTCGTCAATGAAAGTATGTGCCTGATTATTCTGAGTAAGGATTTCAATTTGAAAGCCAAGTGTGTCTTGAAATAAGAGATGCTGCTCATTAATCTCAATAACCTCGCCGTCAACCTGTTTATGATTAATTAGAAACTTTAGCTTTTGCGTGATGTGAATAAGGATTATCTTCCCGGTTTTCGGATGAATCATTTCATAATGACCACTATAAATGGTTTGAAAATGCCCCAAGATTTGACTGCGATTACGCATTAAATGCGTAGCAACACCGGTTGCTAAGGTTGTACCAAATATTAATTTCCAAATTTTTTTCATTATTCACACCTCCTCGTAGCAACTATTCTAACATGGATTGAGCATGTAAAAACTCGAAATAAGAAAATGTTAAAAAAGCGATAACTGAATGCAATAAAAAACAATAATTGTAATAAAAATAAATGTGTTAAAATGAAACAATAGAGATGTCATCAAGAGAAGGTAACGCCTTAATGGGAGGAAATTATGTTAAAGCTAGGAATTATTGGAACAAGCTGGATTACCGAGCAGTTTATTGCAGCAGCAGTTGCAACGAAAAAGTATCAGCTACACAGTGTTTTTTCAAGAAAGCTAGAAAATGCGGTGCAATTTGCAGAAAAATTCTCAGGCAAGCAGCAATGCTTTGACAGCTTGAGTGACTTTTTAAATGACGAAAAGCTAGATATTGTTTATATTGCTTCGCCAAACAGCTTGCATTTTGAACAGGCGAAGCAGGCTTTAATTTCGGGCAAGCATGTCTTGGTTGAAAAGCCGGCTTTTTCAACACCAAAAGAAATGGCAGAGATTATCAAGCTTGCCGAAGTTGAGCAATTACTTTACTTTGAAGCGGCGAGAAATTTGCATGAAAAGAGCTTTGAACAAATCAGGACATTTATTCAGGAGAAGGAGATATTAGGCGCAAACTTTACTTATGCCAAGTATTCTTCAAAAATGCCATCGTTGTTGGCAGGAGATTTACCGAATATCTTTAATCCAAAGTTTTCATCTGGAGCTTTAGCGGATTTGGGTGTTTATCTTTTATACGCAGCGCTCGGCTGGTTTGGTATGCCGCAGACTAGCAAATATTTTCCAACGATGCTTGAAACAGGAGTGGACGGTTCAGGGATTGGAATTTTAGGATATGCTGATTTTAATGTGACGATTACAACGGGTAAAACGCTAAACAGCTTTTTAAAATCAGAAATTTACTTCACTGACGGAACACTTGTTTTAGACGGCGTTAATGCGATATCAGAGGCTGAATTTATTGATTTAAAGGGAAATGTAACACAGCTAAATATAAAAGTTGAAAATAATCCAATGATTGAAGAAGCAGCGCATTTTGCTGAAGTCATCAAAAAGCAAACGGCTGATAATTTGGAGCGTGCCTTAGAGTGGCAGGAGTTGTCAAGAAATGTTAATCAGGTATTGTTTGACATGAGAAAATCGGCTGGAATTGTCTTTGCAGCAGATGAAAAAGAGTAGGTATCCGATGAATTTTCAAGAGAAATTGCCAAGTGTTTGGCAAGAAATGCTGAACGATTTAGCCTTTACAGAGTTTACAGATATTCAATTGCAAAGCTTTGATCAGCTGAAGAATCAGAAAAATGTTTTAATGGCTTCTCCAACAGGTAGTGGTAAGACTTTGGCGTACCTGTTACCTTTGTTGTTAAATGTAAAAAAAACGCAAGGTAATCAGCTTTTAATACTGGCACCAACCGCAGAGCTTGCGATGCAGCTTAATGATGTTGCAAAGCTTTGGGCGCAAGCCTTGGAATTAAACGTAATGGGAATTGTTGGTGGCGTGAGTGTTAAGCGTCAGATTGAACGCTTGAAGAAAGCGCCGGAAGTAATTATCGGTACAACAGGACGTGTGCTGGATTTAGTTAAAGCAAAGAAGATTAAGCTTGCGAAGATTGGAACAATTGTCCTTGATGAAGTAGACCAGTTATTTGAGGTGGCGCAGTTTAAGTTAGTGGATCGTTTGATTCATTATGCGCCAAGAAATTATCAGCTTGTAGCAGTCAGCGCTACAGCAGAGCGGATAATAGAGAAGTTTGCCCTGCTCACGAATGGGGACTTTCAGCCGATTTTGGTAACGCAAGCTAAGCGGCCGATTGATTTTTTGACAATTAGTGTAGATAAGCGCAGAAAGATTGAACTGCTTCAAAGGTTGACGAACATTCCGGATTTTCGGGCGTTAGTATTTTTCAATCAGTTAAATGATTTAGGAAATGCTGAGGAGAAGCTGCTGTATCAAGGCGTTTGTGCAGCGAGTCTTGCAAGTGATCTCAATAAAAATTATCGCAGGGTAATTATGGACAAATTTAAAGCAGGTGAGATAAATCTTTTGTTAGCAACAGATATTGTTGCGCGGGGGATTGACATTGAGCAGCTGGACTTGGTAATTAACTTTGATTTGCCGATGACAGAGGAAAGCTTTATCCACCGGGCAGGGCGTGTCGGGCGCATGGGCAGAGCTGGCGAGGTATTAACCTTTGTTGAGCCTAATGAACAAAAATGGTTGAAGAAATTCAAGCAGAGCTTTAACCCCATCATTCTAAAGGATTTGGCACTGGTTAAAGTCAAAAAAAGCCTGGATTAACTAGCTTTCTTTTTTGAATTTCTTTTCAGGAATGTTATAATATTGGCTGTGTGGTAGAAATTACCTAGCTCGCCAAGATACTTTAAGTGAGCAAGAGAACAATTGTTAGCCATGCGGTAATTAGTTCTCCCTCATCTGTCCCCGTACCTCAGTAGGATAGAGGGTTCGCCTCCTAAGCGAAACGTCGCTGGTTCGATTCCAGTCGGGGACGTCAGGAAATCATGAGGCTGGGACATAAGTCTTTGCCTCCTGTTTAATGTTCGTGATTCACGGGAGACAATGCAGCAACGACTAGGAAAATAGATAAATTTCCGAACATTGGTGAATATTTGCCATCAATTTCCTAATTTTCTACGTCGTTAAACGCTTTTTGTCCCACCTTCTTTTTATATGTTTGTCTGTTTTAAGAGTGATGTAAAGATAACAGATAAATTAATCTATGAGCCAGCTTTTTGTTGAAATCCGGTAACTTGTGTATGACATCTCTAGTGGCTCAATTTGACAGTTATATTGATTTAGTGCGTGTGCTTTTATAACTCATAAAAATTATTCTTTAGGTGAATACGGAATAACTATTAATGCGTTAAATTCATGATTTGCGATAAAAAAGTCACAATAACCTCCTAACTTTTTCGTCCTCATGCGAACACTTTTAATGCCAATTCCAGCTCTTCCAACAAATTTTAACGATAGAATTGAATCTTCCTTGTTTTTCAAAGCAAGCGTTTTTGTATCATTCGCTACTTGGATTACTATTTTGTTATCTCTATATAATATTTTTGTTTTGATAGGATTAACAGATTTAATTTGTATCATTTCTTCAATTGCATTATCAAGTATGTTCCCAATAATAGCACATAAGTCTATTGCGTTATCTGTTAAATCAATATTACTTGGAAATTTCACTTCTAAATGGTAATTAATATTTTTACTTTTCATAGTTGATATCTTATTCATAAGAACTGTATCGATTACCCAGTTATCCGCATAATATTCAAGAGAAGTGTGGCGTATGGCTTCCAATTTCTCAATAGTGCTCGGTAACTATTGTTTTGTTTCTATAGTATCAATTCACCTTTATTGATTTTAAGTCAGTGGTTGTTTTGTAGTATTCTTCAGAAACGTTTTGTCCTAAATTAACTAGATTTTTGATATTAGAGCCACCTCCATAACCAATATCTAAAATTTTAAAATCGTCTTTAACCTTGGTATTTTCTATTGTCCATTCACTGTATTGATACATCTAATAAAGCCTTTATTTATCGGCTTTTTATAGCATTTTATGTTATTGTAAGGTATAATGTGGCAGATAGCTGGTTTGATTCCAGTCGGGTTATATTTGATGAAGGAGGACGTGATGAGTTTTCAGATATTAACAGATACAACCTGTGACTTACCCTTTTCATATTTTAGGGAGCATCAGGTTGATGTTTTGGGCATGATTGTGACTATTGATCAAAAGGAATATCATACTGCTCATGAAGGAGAATTAACACCAGAAAGATTGCTAGGATTGTTAGATGAGGGGAAGCTTGCAACGACCTCTCAGATTAACTTTTCTGAGTTTGAAGCAGCTTTTAGAAAATATGCCGAATTGGAAGAAGAAGTGCTTTATCTTTGTTTTTCATCAGGTCTTTCTGGAACTTTTCAGAGTGCCTTGATGGCAAGGGAAGTTGTTTTGGAGGATTTTCCAAGAGCTGAAATTAATATTATTGATACACTTGCTGCGGCAACTGGGGAAGGCTTGCTGGTTGATTTGGCGGTTCGTCTTCGCGATGAAGGGTTAGAGGCAAATGTTGTGATTGAGCGGCTTAAGGCGGTCATTCCAAATGTTCGCTCATGGGTATTAGCTGATGATCTTTATCATCTGATGCGTGGTGGACGAGTGTCTAAAACTTCGGCATTTATTGGCACATTAGCTAATATCAAGCCAATTATTCATGTGACAAGAGATGGTCGATTGGAGCCGGTTGCTAAGGTTCGTGGTCAGAAAAAAGGCTTGAAATATCTTTTTGATGAAACAATCAAAGATTTAGCAGCTCCAGAGAGTCAAGCGATTTGGATAGGACATTCGGGAATTGAAGAGGTCGCATTAGAGATGAAGGACAAAATCTTAGAGGTATTGCCGAATGCTACGGTCAATATCCTACCACTTGGCCCAACGATTGCTGCACATACAGGTCGCGGGACACTCGCTGTCTTTTCTGTCGGCTCAAAGGAAAGGGATTAGCTCAGGTCCATATATTACAAACAAAAAAACAAGGTGGACATTTTATTCCAACCTTGTTTTTTATATCCGTAGTTTTTCGAGCAAAGAGAAGATTATTTGATAAATCTTTGTAGGAATGCGCGAGTTCTTTCTTCCTGAGGATTTAAAAAGAGCTGCTCTGGTGTGCCTTCTTCGGCAATGACACCGTCGTTCATAAAGATGACACGATCTGAAACATCTCTGGCAAACGCCATTTCGTGAGTTACGATAACCATTGTTAGCCCAGATTTTGCTAGGTCATTGATTGTTTTTAGAACCTCGCCGACCATCTCGGGATCAAGGGCGCTAGTCGGTTCATCAAATAATAAAACATCAGGATTCATGGAAAGTGCGCGAGCAATCGCAACGCGTTGTTTTTGTCCGCCGGAGAGCTGATTGGGCTTTGCCTTGATGAATTCCGCCATGCCGACCTTTTCTAAGTTTTTGATTGCTATTTTCTCAGCCTCTGCTTTATCCCGCTTTAAAACTGTAATTTGACCAGTCGTGACATTGTCTAGGACGTTTAAGTTATTGAATAAATTAAAGCTTTGGAAGACCATGCCGAGATGTGTTCGATATTTCGCTAAATTATATCCTTTGGTCAGAACATTTTCACCACGATAAATAATCTCGCCCGATGTTGGAATTTCCAGCAGGTTGATTGAGCGGAGCAGGGTTGATTTACCGGAGCCAGATGAACCGATAATCGAAATGACTTCGCCCTGATTGATTTTTAGGTGAATATCCCTTAGCACTTCATTGGTGCCAAATGTTTTTTTCAAATGGTCTATTTCTAGAATTGTATGCTCAGACATTTAGTCCACCTCGCTAACTTTTTTGATTTCATAGCTACTTGGGCCGTCCATTTTACGTTCAATCAAGCGCAAGGCGCGTGTTACGGTAAAGGTTAGGACGAAGTAGATTGCGCAGATAATCGTAAATGTTTGGAAGTATAGATAGTTTTGCTGGGCAACAGTATTTCCTTGGAAATAAAGCTCTGCAACCGAGATGACATTTAAGACGGATGTATCCTTGATATTGATGACAAACTCGTTGCCGGTTGCCGGTAGGATATTACGTAAAACCTGCGGTAGAATGATTTTACGCATAGTTTGAGTATGGGTCATGCCGATTGCTTGTGCTGCTTCAAACTGTCCTCTATCAACGGCGAAGATTCCGCCACGGACGATTTCAGACATATAAGCACCAGTGTTGATTGACACAATCAAAAGTGCTGCAAAGGTTCGATCCATATTGATACCAAATGCTTGAGCGGCGCCATAATAAAGCACCATAGCTTGAACAATCATCGGAGTTCCTCGGAATACTTCGATATAAATATTGACAATCCAGCCAAAGACCTTTTGTGCTGCCCTAGTAACCTTATTGGTAGCTTTTGGTGTTGTTCTAAAGACACCGATCAGTAAGCCGATAGCAGTACCTATTACTGTTCCAATGAGCGAGATGAATAGTGTCATACCTGCGGCGGTAATGAATTGCCCGCCATTTGCCTTGGCGATAGAGATGGTTTGTGCCCAAAAGCTTTGTTCTTTCTCAGGGGCTGGCTGCCAGTCAATCACACGATCCATTAAGGCTTGTTGCTTATTTTCAGAGAATGTTGCTAAAAAGTCGTTGACAGTATTAATCCGCATATCTCCCTTGCGCATTCCAACAGCGATTGCGGTATCATCAGGCGAGGTTTTAAAGCCGTGATTATCCTTGAAGTCAATCATTTTAAACTTAGAGTTTGCCTTTTCGGCAGTCACTCCTTCGGGGCGCTCAGCAACATAGCCGTCAATCACGCCGGACTGCAAAGCAACACGCATTGCCGAGAAATCACTGCTGGCTTTTTGTTTTTTAACATTTGGAATTTGGTCAATCACCGTATAGTGAAAGGTTCCAAGCTGTGCGGTGATTTTTGCGTCTTTAAAATCGTTTAGACTTTTTGCGTTCTTGTATTTGCCATCTTTATTAGTGACGATGACAAGGTGTGAGGTGTAGTAGTTATTAGAGAAGTTAATGCTTTGTTTGCGTTCCTCCGTTGGACTCATGCCGGCAACGATAGCATCAAGCTTCTTAGAGGTTAATGCTGGAAGTAAACCATCCCATTTGGTTTTGACAATAACGAGCTTTTTCCCCAGCTTTTCGGCAATTTGTTTTGATACTTGAACGTCATAGCCGTTGGCATATTGATTGCTACCTTCTATTTGAACAGCGCCATTGCTATTGGTGTCCTGTGTCCAGTTAAACGGTGGATAACCTGCCTCCATACCGACCTTGAAGGTGTCAGTATCGGCAAAAGCGGCCGGTGCACTCAGTAAGCTTATGATAAAGATAAATAAGCTTAGTATTCCCAATTTCTTTTTCATGATAACTCCTTAGCAAGTGATAATTTTCGGTCTTTTTTGAAGGTCGCATCAATTGCTCGGCTAACGTTGCCAACAAAACCATCTGATTCTAATGACAAAACGCCCTCAATTGTTGTACCGCCAGGGGAGGATACTTTGTCGATTAATTCCCAAGGAGATTCCCCAGTTTGATTAACCAATTTAGCGCTACCTAAGAGCATTTCAGCGGCAATTTTTGTTGCAAGTTCTTTAGACAAGCCGTGTTTCACGCTACTTCTAGCTAATGCATCAATAAATAAATAGGCAAATGCTGGTGCGCTACCAGCTAATGCGGTAAAGATTGAAAAATCTTTTTCTTCAATTAAGTAGACAGAACCGATGCTTTCAAAAATGGATTTGACAATAGCAATTTGTTCAGGAGTTGTTGCTTGGTTAGCGGTAATTCCTGTGACTGATGCACCAACAGCTGCGTTGACATTTGGCATTACTCTAACTATCGATTGCTGAGAATGCTTGACTGCCTTTTCAAGCTCGGCGATTGTTTTACCGGCAGCGATTGAGATCAATAAAACTTCCTTTTCCCTGAGGGTTTCACGGATTTCACGGATAATATCATGAATGAGATAAGGCTTGACAGCTAAAATTACTACGTCAACGTTTTTGACCAGATTTTCATGTGGAAAGGCAGAGGTCAGCTGATGCGTTTGTGCATCTGCTTCAGTTTCTTCTAGCGTGGGGCCGGAGATAAAAATATCCTCCCTAGTAACAACCCCAGTAGTAATTAAACCATTGATAATTGCGCCGCCCATGTTGCCGTAGCCGATAAAACCAATTTTCATAATCAATGCTCCTTTATTAAGTAAACTCTTGGTTGATTTTGCTAATTTTCATTATAACAAAGCGCAGTTGATATTGTTATGATTAGGAACAATATTTATCCTTATTTTTTAATTCACAGCTTTTGTGAAAATGCTAATTTTGATTAAAACGGAGTAAAATATTCGTTTATATTTCAGATTATATCATTTAATATATATGTATTATGAAAATATCTTTCGGATAGAAACGTTGATTTATAAGGCTTTTTAGCTTGACAATATTAGCTTTTGAATATATGATGTAAAAAATAAATAACTAAGGAGAGGTCAATGACAAATTTTGACAGTAAATTTTTGAAAAAAGGGTATACTTTTGATGACGTTTTATTAATTCCGGCAGCAAGCTCTGTTTTGCCTAATGAGGTTGATATGACGGTTCAACTTGCTAAAAATATTACATTAAATGTGCCAATGATTTCAGCTTCAATGGACACGGTCACAGATCATAAGATGGCGATTGCGATGGCGCGCCAAGGTGGTCTGGGTGTTATTCATAAAAACATGAGTATTTCGGAGCAAGCTGATGAAGTTAAAAAGGTCAAGCGCAGCGAGTCAGGCGTTATCTTGGATCCGTTTTTCTTAACGCCAACTCATACAGTCAGAGAAGCTGATGATTTGATGGCGAAATACCGGATTAGTGGTGTGCCAATTGTTGAAACGATGGATTCACGGAAGCTAGTTGGTATTTTGACAAATCGTGATTTGCGCTTTGTGACGGACTATTCAATTTTAATCAAAGACGTAATGACAAGTGACAATTTGGTAACGGCGCCTGTCGGTACTTCTTTAAAAGACGCTGAGAGTATCCTGCAACAGCATAAAATTGAAAAATTACCATTAGTGGACGAAAATGGTCGTCTTTCTGGTTTAATCACAATTAAAGATATTGAAAAAGTGATTGAATTTCCAAATGCAGCTAAGGATGGGCATGGTCGTCTATTAGTTGCAGCAGCAGTTGGTGTGACGAGTGATACCTTTGAACGTGCGGAGGCATTGTTTACCGCAGGTGTTGATGCAATTGTAATTGACACAGCTCACGGACACTCTGCGGGTGTTTTACGCAAGATTCAAGAAATCCGCAAAAAATTCCCGAAAGGAACCTTGATTGCAGGAAATGTTGCAACCGCAGCTGGCGCTAAGGCACTTTATGATGCGGGTGTTGATGTGGTTAAAGTTGGGATTGGACCGGGTTCAATTTGTACAACTCGTGTCGTTGCCGGTGTTGGTGTGCCGCAGATTACAGCGATTTATGACGCAGCAAGCGTGGCACGTAAATACGGTAAAACGATTATTGCAGATGGTGGTATTCAGTACTCAGGCGATATTGTTAAGGCACTAGCGGCAGGAGGCAATGCGGTCATGCTCGGTTCAATGTTGGCAGGGACAGATGAGTCACCAGGCGAATTTGAAATTTATCAAGGTCGTAGATTCAAAACATATCGTGGCATGGGCTCGTTAGGTGCGATGAAAAAAGGCTCCTCAGATCGTTACTTCCAAGGCGCTGTCAATGAAGCGAATAAATTAGTACCGGAGGGTATTGAGGGACGTGTGGCATATAAAGGTTCAGTCGGAGATATTGTTTTTCAACTAATCGGTGGTTTAAAAGCAGGTATGGGATATGTTGGCGCACATAACCTCAACGACTTAATCGAGAACGCACAATTTATCGAAATGAGTGGCGCAGGGCTTAAGGAAAGCCACCCGCATGACGTTCAAATCACCAAGGAAGCACCAAATTACTCTGTTCAATAAATATTTAGCTAAAAGCAAACATTCAGGCGTTATAATTTGCGTGAATGTTTGTTTTTTCATTTTTCGCGTAGCTGCTAACATGATTTGGAGGTCGCATATTTTGCCAATTTACAAAATAAATTATGAAATGATCGTATAAAAAATGGTCGTAAGTGTCTAGAATTTAGTTAGAGGCGAAAAATCAATAATATCAGGATTTAAGAGGACAAAGAAATTTGTTCTCTTTTTTCGATTGTTCAGATTTTAAAAAAAGAAAAGGAGTTGAATCTCAATGAAAAAGAAGTTACGAAATTTATTTTTTCTTATTCTCATTATATTTGGCTTATCACTAATAATAGGCACCCTGTCATTTTGACCTAGATTT
>JAISYB010000093.1 GCA_031270215.1 Streptococcaceae bacterium
TTTGCAAAATGAAATATTCACAGCGCTAACTAAAAATTTTAGCAGTAAAAAAGAAATAACTACAAAGATTGTTTATTTATAAAATTTCCAAACTTAAACGTGAATGCGCAAGAACCCCCACTTTCAGGCGATTTTTCACAACATTATCCTGCAAATATCTAAACAAAAAGCTGGAAAACGAGCCGATTTTAATCTGCGTTCTATAAAGTATTTTTGTTTTTTTAAAATGTTTATTTCAAGAGCGTAAAATTAAACAATGGTTAATGTTTCCCATATAAAAATATCTGTGGTAAAGTGAAAATTGTAACAAAAAAATTAAATTTGGAAGGGTGTGTCTATTATGTCAAACACAAACAAGTTATCAAAGGAGACTGCGGAGCGATGGGTTTTCTCCCAAAATGCGCAACAAAGTCAGCTACTCAACACCTCAGGTAGGTATCTAATTGCGGTAATTACCTTATTGAGTTCTTTAGGAATTCTTGCTTTTGGCTTTACCCAACAGGATTACTTTAATGAGATTTTAGGTGTTACGCAGGCAGTGATTGGTCTTGCAGGCATTATTTTTGCGATTTGGGCTTCAGAAACGCGCGATCATGCAATTCAAAACACTTTCTTGTTTAGCTTCGGTACGCTTTTAGAAATCGCAGGATTAGTCAATGGTTTGGCAATACTTGCCGTACGAATTCACAAATACGGCTTACCAGAAACGTTTTATCTGATTCCTTATTTAGTATTCTTGCTTTCGTTTTTCATATCATATGCTGTTGTTCATAAAACATCTGGAAATGGTGGCTCAAAACGCACTAAGACTGTTTCGCTCAGTGGTAGTTTTGTTTTTATCGTCATCGCGATTGTTGGTGCAAAAACGATAAAAATTGTAACAAATAATTTTGGCTTAGATGCCTTAAAGGGACACTCAGCAGGCTTATCAATCATTGGCGCAGCTGTCATTTTGAACTTTATCCTCGGTCTATTGGCGGCAATCTATTTCTACCGCAACCTATTAGTTAAAAAATTTGATATTGACCTTTCACCATTATATGATGGCGGAAACTACCCCGACGGTTATCACATCAACAAGAAAAAATAACCTCTAAAACGAGGGTGCCAGACACGCTTGAATAGAAAAGCGAATATCAGCAACAATTTATTAACGATTTATGTAACGAATTGTTTTGACTTATGCCGAAGTTTTTCTAGCGTGTGAAGTCCGTAAATCACGAACATCAAACTAGAGGCAAGAACTTATGTTCCAACCTCAAAATGCTCGCCTACTTTAGTGATACTAGAGCAGGCGAGTATTTTTTGCCATACTTGCGGCTTTGATTGTCTTACGCTAATACTCTTGAGGTCATGTTGAGCCTTTACCTCTAAATTATTATTCGCAATATAGGAAGATATTCCTACTTAACGGCTTATCTGCTGATGAAATCTCTAATGAGCTTGCCGAAAATACGAATGAGCGCTAAATAAAAGACTGGTTTTTTCTTGACAAATCGGTTTTAGTGCATTTTACTTAAATTAATAAAACGAAAGTGTTAAGAGGTGGCTTATGTTTAATAGCAAGGCTGAGGAGAGAAGATACTACGAGGAAGAAGCAAGCGAAGCAGCGTATTTAGCGTGGTATCAAACGCAGGAAGTGCAAAGCTATGCCAGACCGTCGCTAACGATTGATAATATCATCTTCTCCTTCGACCGAGAAAGAGAAAGGCTTCAGATACTATTAATTCAACGAATGAAAAATCCAGAACGTGGTAAATATGCCTTTCCGGGTGGTTTTGTTAATCCAAACGAGGACGCCAAACAAGCAGCAATCCGAGAAACAAAAGAAGAGGTTGGGATTTTAGTTGCTGATACTAATATTTGGCAAGTCGGCTTGTTCTCAAAACCCAAGCGTGACCCGAGGACTTGGGTTGTTTCAGTCGCCCACGTAACCTATCTGCCACCAAGTGATCCTAAGAAAGTCCAGGCAGGAGATGACGCTAAGAGTGCAGAATGGCTAGATATTGTCCGCGAGGGTGCAACACTTTATCTAGTTGATGCAAGTGGTACAAAAATAGGCCTAGATGCGCTTGCATTTGATCATCAGGAAATGTTTATGACAAGCTATAATCGAATTAAGCAGTATTTAGAGATTGAGCCGGATATTGTTCAGGTTCTAGGTGAGGAATTTACAATCAATGAAGTCTTAGCAATCTTCAAAATTTTTGATGACCGCTTCGATAAAATGGACAATAGTAATTTCAAAAAAACATTCATTCAAAGACATAAAATCTTCCAAATCATCTCAGGCGTGGATTTCAAACCAAAGCTTAGAAGCACTGGTGTTGGCAGACCTAAATTACTAATTCGTTATCTCAAAAAATATTAATTGTCGCATGAGGAGAGTAATATGAAACAATCATTTGTAACAGCAGCTCAGCTTGAGGAGATTACTAAGCAATATCAAACGCCCTTTCATCTCTATGATGAAGCGGCAATCCGGCAAAAAGCGAGAGATTTGTATCAGGCTTTTGCTTGGAATAGTGGCTTTAAAGAATATTTTGCGGTTAAGGCAACGCCAACTCCTGCAATATTAAAGATTTTACAGGAGGAGGGCTGCGGTGTTGATTGCGCTTCTTATGTTGAGCTTTTAATGTGTGATAAGCTTGGCTTCAAAGAAGATGACGTGATGTTTTCTTCAAACAATACGCCTAATGAAGAATTTCAGCTGGCACGCAAGCTCAATGTGACGATTAACCTTGACGCATATGAGCATATTGAAAGCCTAAAACAGGCAGGAAGCATACCTGAGATTATTTCTTGTCGCTATAATCCCGGCGGTACTTTCTCCCTTGGAACAGACATCATGGATCACCCTGATGAGTCAAAATTTGGCATGACAAAGGCGCAGCTGATTCAAGCATTTAAGGAATTAAAACAGCTTGGCGTTAAGAAATTCGGGATTCATTCTTTCTTAGCAAGTAATACCGTCACAAATGACTACTATCCGACACTGGCACGTGAGTTATTTAAGCTGGCAGTTGAAGTTGTTTTAGCAACTGATGTTCACTTGGATTTTATCAATCTCTCCGGCGGTATCGGTGTCAACTACAAGCCCGAAGAGGTCGCAAATGACATCTTTAAGATTGGGGACGGGGTTAGAGCTGCCTATGAGGAGGTCTTGGGCGCAGCAGGTCTTGACAAGGTAAAAATCTTTACCGAGCTTGGACGCTTTATGCTCGCACCTCATGGGCATTTGATTACTAAAGTCTTGCATAAAAAGGAAACTTACCGAACCTATATCGGTGTTGATGCCTCAGCAGTCAATCTAATGCGCCCAGCCATCTATGGCGCTTATCACCATATCACCATTGCCGGAAAAGATACAGCTTTACCAACTACCACAGTTGATATTGTCGGTAGTCTTTGCGAGAACAACGATAAATTTGCCATTCAGCGAAAAATGCCTGAAATCTCAGTCGGGGATACATTGATTATCCATGATACTGGTGCACACGGACATTCAATGGGTTATCAATATAACGCCAAGCTGCGTAGCGCAGAAATCTTATTGCAAACAGATGGCTCAACACGCTTAATCCGCCGCGCAGAAAAACCCGAAGATTATTTTGCAACCATTGCTGGATTTGATTTTTAATCAATAAAATCTAGCATAAGATAATCAAGAACCGTAGAAGCTATGGAGATAGCTTGTTAATAAAAAAAGCGACTGAAACAACGCATACACTCGCAAGAAATTTTCCCAAAAAGCTCATCACTTCAAGCGAAAAAAACAAGTCGCTAGTGGTGTGAGTTCACTAGAAAGCTTTAAAGTGCTATACTGAAAAGGTATTTAAACGAGGAGGAATTCAGATGACAATTGATTTTAATGCTGAAGTAGAAAAACGCAAGGAAAGCTTAAAGGAAGATTTATTTACCTTACTTGCCATTGACTCTGTTCGTGACGACACTAAGGCGAGCGCAGAGGAGCCGTTTGGTCCTGGACCTGTTAAAGCAATGAAGCAGTTTTTAGAGATTGCTAAGCGTGACGGCTTTAATACGCGCAATGTCGATAACTATGTTGGGGTTGTCGAATATGGAGATGGAGCTGAAACGCTAGGTATCTTTGCTCATATGGACGTTGTCCCTGCGGGCAGCGGCTGGGAGAGTGACCCATTTACACCAGTTGTCAAGGACGGTAAAATCTATGCCCGTGGTGCAAGTGATGATAAGGGGCCAACGACTGCCGCTTACTACGCTTTAAAAATCCTAAAGGATTTAAACGTGCCACTATCTAAAAAAATCCGTTTTGTCATAGGAACAGATGAAGAAAGCGGTTGGGGGGATATGGATTACTACTTTACCAAAGAAGACAAGCCAGACTTTGGCTTCTCACCAGATGCAGAGTTTCCAATCATCAATGGGGAAAAAGGTAATGTCACTGAATATTTAATCTTTGACGGTGCTAATACCGGCGAATTTACCTTAGAGCATTTCTCAGGCGGTTTACGTGAAAATATGGTTCCTGAGTCTGCCAAAGCTATCTTTACTGCGAACCTATCATTTGCTGACTTAGAAGAAGACTTTGAGGCGTTCAAGGTGGCTCATTTAGTTGGCGGTGCACTTGCTGAGATTGAAGCTGGAAAATTTGAGATTGAGGTCGTTGGTAAATCAGCACACGGTGCAAGTCCGCAAACAGGTGTCAATGGTGCAGCTTACCTTGCTAGATTCTTGCGAGTTTATCACTTTAGCGATAATGCCAAAAAGTTCTTAGAGATTGCCGGTCACATCCTCTATCAAGACCACTATGGACGTAAGCTAGGTGTCGCACACAAGGACGAAAAAATGGGTGTTTTAACCATGAATGCCGGAGTTTTTGTCTTTGACTTAGTCAATGGCGGTAAGATTAGTCTAAACTTCCGCTTCCCTAAGGGCATTGACGCTCCAACGATTCAAGCAAGCTTAGCTAAGAATTTGGCAGATTATATTGTTAGAGTTGAGCAAGGCGAGCGTGTGCATGTGCCACATTACGTGCCAGTTGAGGACGAGCTTGTTGCAACCTTGCTTAAGGTCTACGAGGAACATACTGGCGAGGTTGGTTATGAGCAAATCATTGGTGGTGGTACTTTCGGACGCTTGATGGAACGCGGCGTTGCCTACGGTGCAATGTTCCCAGGCTATACAGATACCATGCACCAAGCAAATGAATTTATCGTTGAGGAAGATTTGTACCGCGCTGCAGTCATCTATGCAGATGCCATTTATCGCTTGGCAAAATAAATCTTTGTAAGCTAGAAACCAAAAAAGCCGCAGGTTGTTTAATTGACAGTTTGCGGTTTTTTGGGATTTTATCAAGCGGCGTTAAGGGTTTGGAAAATCCACAGTGGATTTTAGACCCCCTAGCGCTTTTAAAAATTCCCCGACTGATTTTGAAGCTTC
>JAISYB010000096.1 GCA_031270215.1 Streptococcaceae bacterium
CCATCGCCTTTTTCGCACCGCTACCGTCCGGTCTTGGTGAGGTCATATGATAAGCATCACAATTTGAACCATAGCCGACAATCTCCCCTAGGATATTTGCACCGCGTGCCTTGGCATGCTCTAAGCTTTCTAAAACTAAAATCCCTGCACCTTCCCCCATCACAAAGCCATTACGATCCTTATCAAAAGGAATTGAAGCACGTGTTGCGTCCTCAGTCTTTGATAATGCCGTCAATGCGTCAAAGCCTGCAATTCCAATCTCGGTGATTGATGCCTCAGCACCACCTGCCAAGATAACATCTGAGTAACCATGCTTGATACTTCTAAATGCTTCGCCAATTGAATTTGTAGCAGAAGCACAAGCTGTCGTCACACAGGTACAAATCCCATTTGCACCTACACGCAAGGCAATATTTCCAGCTGCCATATTAACGATTGCCATTGGTACAAATAACGGCTGAACACGTCTTGGTCCCTTAGTTACTAAGCGTCCTACTTGGTCTTGAATCGTTTGTAGCCCACCAATACCTGAACCGACAATCACGCCAAAGCGCTCTTTATCAATTGTTTCTGTATCTATCCCACTCATCTCAAGTGCTTCAAGCGCCGCATAAATACCATATAAAGAAAATAAATCCATTCGTTTGGCATCTTTTTTCTGGAAATATTTATCAAAAGGAAAATCCTTCACTTCCGCTGCATTATGCACGCCAAACTCAGTTGTATCAAATTTTGTAATTTTACCAATTCCTGAATATCCTTCACTTAAGGCATTCCAAAATTCTTCTGGTGTGTTTCCGATTGGGGAAGTGACACCATAGCCTGTAATTACTACTCTATTTGTCATATTGGCTCCTTATTTTAAATTCAGCTTTCAAGCTGATTAATATCAATTACTAAGCATTCATCGTCATGCCGCCGTCAATAGCGATTACTTGACCGGTTAAATACTCCTGTTTTGCCAAGAATATCGCAATATCAGCAACCTCTTCAACCGTTCCGAAGCGTTTCATCGGAATTTGTGCAACAGATAATGCTTTGATTTTTTCAGATAATACCTCAGTCATCTCTGTTTCAATAAAGCCCGGTGCAATCGCATTAACTCGCACATTGCGATTAGCAACTTCCCTTGCGACTGATTTAGTAAAGCCAATCACGCCAGCCTTACTTGCTGCGTAGTTTGCTTGACCGATATTACCGAGTAAGCCGACCACTGAACTTAGATTAATAATCGCACCCGCTCTTTTTTTGCTCATCGCTTTTAAAACTTGTTGCGTCATATTAAATGTACCGGTCAGATTAATCTTTAAAACTTTTTCAAAATCCTCTTGGGTCATCTTTAACATCAGCTTATCCGCAGTAATTCCGGCATTATTTACCAAAATATCAACTGAACCCAGTGCTTCGGTTGCCTGTGCCAGCATCACACCTGCTGAGGTATAATCCGACACGTCACCGCTAATTGCAACTGCCTTGACCCCAAGCGCAGTAAATTCTTCCAAAGCTTTCGTATCAATCACACTGCGTCCATTGATAACGACATTTGCACCAGCTTTAGCAAAAGCTAGAGCAATTGCGTGTCCAATGCCACGCGTTGAACCAGTAATAAAAACATTTTTCCCTTTTAATTCCATTTTTTATTCTCCTAAAACAGCTTGTAATGTTTCCACATCTGAAACACGGATAGCAGTCTTTGTTTTATCGATTTTTTTCATAAATCCTGATAAAGTCTTCCCCGGTCCAACCTCGATAAAGGTATCAAAACCGTCAGCAATCAAGGTTGCAATTGATTCATAAAAACGAACCGGCTCCATGACCTGCCTCGCAAGTAGTGATTTAACTTCTTCAAGCTGAAAATAATGCGCAGTCGTATTGCTCACTACCGGTAGATTAAATGGCGCAAGATAAATATCTTCTAACACTTCGCTTAAGCCAACAGAGGCTGAGCGTAATAATGCCGTGTGAAACGGTCCTGAAACATTAAGCTCAATCAATCGTTTGCTACCTGCTTCCTGCAATAAGGTGAGCGCCTCATCTACCGCTTCAACCTCTCCACCGATTACAATCTGTGTCGGTGTATTATAGTTTGCTGGCGCAACAATACCTTTGCTGCTGACTTTTTGACAAATCTCCTCAATCGTTTCGACCGGTGTATTCATTACCGCAACCATCTTGCCAACACCCTTTGGTGCAGCAAGTGCCATCAGCTGTCCACGCTTAGCAATCAAAGCAATTGCTACTTTAAAATCTAGCACGCCACTAATCACCAATGCCGCATATTCGCCTAAAGACAAACCTAATGCCGCCTCAGGCTGAATCCCTTGTGCAATCAAAAGTCTGGCAATCGCCACGTCCACCGTCAAAATCGCTGGCTGCGTGTACTGCGTTTCATTCAACTGTTCATTTTCAGCAAAAATCAAATCCTCTAAATCATATCCTAAAACTTGGTTGGCTTCTTGAAATGTGTCACGAATAATTTCGTATTTATCATACAAATCCTTTGCCATATTAGGATACTGCGCACCCTGTCCTGCAAACATAAATACAGTCTTTGCCATTTTCTCTCCCTAAAATTTCCTTTTTTAGTCCTGTAGCTGTTCAGCTTTTTTCAATGTTTTTTGAAAACCAGTATAAATATCCTGTAAAATCTCATGAACCGTTTCTTCCTTGGTTACCAAGCCTGCAATTTGACCAGACATTAACGAGCCATTATCAATATCCCCATCAACAACCGCCACACGCAAAGCGCCACGTCCTAATTCTTCAAAGATTTCTAAATCTGGATTTTCGACTTTTAAAGCAGCAATTTCTGCTTTTTCAAAATCTCGTGTTAATTTATTCTTTAAGGCACGAACTGGATGTCCAAAGTGAACGCTTGAGATAACTGTATCAATATCGCGCGCTTTTAAAATCTTTTCTTTGTATTTTTCATGTACATTCGCTTCTTTGGCAACAACAAATCGTGTGCCGACTTGAACACCCTCAGCACCCAAGATAAATGCTGCTGCCATGCCACGTCCATCAGCAATTCCGCCTGCACCTAAAACCGGAATTTCAACTGCATCGACAATTTGCGGCAGACCTGCCATTGTTGTTATCTTGCCGACATGACCCCCTGCTTCCATACCTTCAAAGACAACCGCATCTGCGCCAATTTTCTCCATTTTCTTGGCAACTGCAACTGATGGCACTACCGGAATAACCTTAATCCCCGCTGCTTTAAATCGTTTCATATGCTTAGCCGGACTTCCTGCACCTGTCGTGACGACCTTGACATTCTCCTCAATGACCGCATCAACAATATCCTCAGCAAATGGAGATAGCAGCATAATATTCACCGCAAAAGGCTTATCAGTAATTGTCTTGATTTTTCTAATCTGTTCAACAACAACTTCCTTAGGAGCATTACCACCTGCAATAATTCCTAATCCTCCGGCATTACTAACAGCTCCAGCCAAATCTGCATCAGCAATCCATGCCATTGCACCTTGTAAAATTGGGTATTCAATGTTTAAAAGTTCTGTTACTCTGTTTTTCATCTTAAGTTTTCATTCCTTCGTTTTTTTGGAGTTTTCTAAAAAATATGGAAATAGAACAAATCTATTTCCATAAAATTTGGTTTAGGCAAGCTTTGCTTCAACAAACTTCACTAAATCTTCAACTGTGTTCAAGCCTTCTTCTGACTCGATTTGTACATCAAACTCATCTTCGATTTCATTAATAATTTGGAATAAGTCTAAAGAGTCTGCATCCAAATCTTCAAAAGAAGTTGTCAATGTCACTTCTTCGGCTTCTTTACCTAATTCTTCAACGATAATTTCTTGTACCTTGTCAAAAACTGCCATTTGTATATCCTCCAAAAATATAAATTAATCCCGATTTCAAATTGAAACCTCGATAAGGTAGATATTTTCCAGCTTAATATAAGCTTGTTCCCTAAAATCAAAGTTTAACAAGGATACTTCCCCATGTCAAACCACCACCAAAACCGGTCATCAGCACTTTTTGATTACTACCAAATTTTAATATTTGCTTATCAATATTTTCTGATAAAAGAATTGGAATAGAAGCCGCTGATGTATTTCCATAATGCTGCAAATTGACTAAAAATTTAGCCGGCTGCGCCTTAATTTTTCTCGGCCATTTATCAATAATTCGGAGATTTGCCTGATGTGGCAAATAATAATCAATATCATCTGCTTCAAGATTCGCAATTTTCAGCGTTGCCAAAATATTTTTCGGCACTTCTCTGACCGCAAAATCGAAAACTAAGCGACCGTCCATTACCAAATTACTTTCAGCTTCATAAATCTTTGAATATGGCGAATTTGGATAATATTTCCTAGAGGTTAGCGAACTGGCTTTCACACCATCAGATTGGAGCTTCTCAGCAAGAAAGTGCTGCGTTTGGCTACTTTCTAACAATACACCCCCTGCACCATCACCGAACAAAACCGCTGTCGTGCGATCCGCCCAATTTAATGTCTTAGAATGTGTTTCTGCACCAATAATAATTCCATTTTGATATCTGCCGCTTGAGATGAGCTTTTCGCCCATTGCTAATGCATAAACAAATCCCGAGCATGCCGCCTGCATATCAAAGGCAAAAGCATTGATTAAGCCTGTCTTGGCTTGGGTAATCGTTGCTGTTGTTGGCATTAATGAATCTGGAGAAATCGTTGCGATAATTAAGAAATCAATCTCCTCAGCGGATTTACCTGATTTTTCAAGCAAGCTTTCTACCACTTTTGCGCTCAAATCCGAAGTATTTTCATCATAGGTAATGTGGCGGGATTTAATTCCTGTCCTAGAAGCAATCCATTCATCGTTGGTATCCATGATTTTTGCCAAATCATCATTTGTCACGACCTGCTGCGGCGTGTAATGCGCTGCCTGGGTAATCTTTGCAAAATTCATTTTTATTTTAACTCCCCCAGAAAGTGATGTAGGTTTTCAAGCCCCTTCGTAATTGCGCGCTGCTCTGTTTCATTTAAACCGTCCATAATCGTTTCAACCATCTCTCGATGAAATCGGTCGTGCAAGCGATACAAGAGTTTTCCTCTTTTTGTCAAACGCAAATAAACGACTCTTCGATCTAATTCTGAACGAACTCGTTCAACATAGTTCTTTTTGACTAAATTATTGATTGAAACACTCAGAGTACCTTTCGTAACGGATAGCTCATGTGCAACCTCTGAAGAAGTCTTTAAGCGACTTAAGCCAATCGTATCAATCGTGTGCATCTCTTTAATGGTTAAATCATTGAATTGTGATTTTTTTAGCTCATGTTCTTCAACAATCAAAACATCATTGAAAATTTTTACAAGGTATTCATTCACTTTAGAAAAGTTTACTTTCAATAATGGCACTCCTCATCTATTGCTCAAAGTCAATTTACTTCATCGTTTTAAAGCATTTACTTTGACTATCAAATTATATCAGGATTTGAGAATATTGCAACCTTTTTTCAAAAAAGAATGGCAAATATATTTCATTGACATTAAATATATTTCAGTCTATTCTTGTTAGTGGCAGGTTGTTTTTCGATGATAATTTGATTCCCAAATTATTTAATCAACCTCGACTTTTGCATAAAAAAGGAGCAAAAATGAAACTAGAACCACTAAAGATTGGCGATTTAATCGCCAAAGTACCCATTATCCAAGGTGGAATGGGCATTGGTATCTCACTTCACCAACTAGCTGGTGCAGTTGCCAAAGAAGGCGGCATCGGTATTCTCTCGGTCGCCCAAATCGGCTATCAAAAGGAAAAATTTGAAAAAAGTCCGCTGAGAACTAATCTGGAAACCATCGGTGAGCAATTTAAAAAAGCTAAAGCAATCGCTAAGGATGGTATCGTCGGCTTTAACGTCATGGTCGCCCAATTTCATTATGAAAAATACATTCAAAAATGTGTTGAGGCTGGCGCTGATGTTATTATTTCAGGTGCTGGTCTGCCCGTTGATTTACCCGGCTTAGTTGAAAACTCCAAAACAAAAATCGCACCAATTGTTTCAAGCGCAAAAGCTGCTAAGGTACTCTTGAAAACTTGGGCAAAGCGTTACAATCGAACCGCCGATTTCATCGTCATTGAAGGTCCACTTGCCGGCGGACATCTCGGCTTTAAAAAGGACCAAATTGATACAGCTATTAAAACAATGGATGATGAGATTAAGAACATCATTGAAGTTGTCAAGCAATATAGCGAAACATTTAACGTAACCATTCCAGTCATCTTTGCCGGCGGCGTCTTTACACGTGAGGACATTGACTACTATCTAAGCCTAGGCTGCTCTGGCGTACAGATGGCAACCCGCTTTGTTGGTACGATTGAGTGTGATGCACCAGATGAATTTAAACAAAAATATCTTAATGCCAAAGAAGACGATATTCAGATTACTAAATCCCCTGTCGGTTTACCAGGACGCGCGATTGTCAACAACTTTACCGAACGTATCAAACACGAGGACGTTCCTATCAAAAGATGTTTATCGTGTCTAAGCTATAAGCATTGCGATCGCAAGACAATTCCCTATTGTATCTCGGAGGCTCTACTGAACTCTGTTCAGGGAAATGCGGATAACGGCTTAGTTTTTGCCGGCTCAAATGCCTATCGTGTCAATGAAATCACGACTGTTAAGGCAATTTTCGACGAAATTAATCAATAAAAAAAGGTAAGACAGTATCGTTTAACGACGTAGCAATTAGGAAATTTTTGTCAATATTCGCCAATGTTCGAAAAATTTTCGCTTTCCTAGTCGGCACTGCTTGTCTCCCGTGAATCACTAATATTAAACAGCGACAAAGACTTTTTTCCCAGCTTTTTTTCGTGATAATAAAACTAGAAAAGCGCTAAATTCCAAGCATCTGCTAGTGGCTTGCCCAAAGGTCTAAAATTCGCTGTTTATGAAATAGAAAAATCGCATGAAATCAACATTTCCACAAATGAATTTCATACGATTTTTTTATTTTCAAGATTTTTGGGTCAGCCTTAACGCTTTAACATGTCCTGCTCAGCTCACAGCGTCATTTTTAAAGCATTTTTTAGCTATGCCGAAGTTTTGCACCCGTTAGACTAAGCAAATTTTCGTTACCCTGCGCAAGCCAATTAGTAGCTTTATTACGTTATCCAACTGTCTTAGCACTTTTGATTTAATTATCGTGGAATAAATCACGTGTATAGACTTTATCAAGGACATCTTTTAAGTCATCAGAGATGCGGTTTGCGACAATCACGTCAGAAATGGCTTTAAATTCGACAAAATCCTTAATCACTCGTGAATTAAAAAAGCTATCTTCCTTTAGGGTAGGCTCATAAACAACGACTTCTACACCTTTAGCTTTGAGCCGCTTCATAATGCCTTGAATTGAACTATGTCTGAAATTATCCGAGTTAGTTTTCATTGTTAGACGGTGAATACCAACAATCTTAGGATTTCTTTCCAAGATTTGTCTTGAAACAAAGTCTTTTCGCGTTGTATTAGAAGCAACAATCGCTGAAATCAAATCCTCCGGCACATCTTGATAGTTAGCTTTCAGCTGTTTAGTATCCTTTGGCAGACAATAGCCGCCATAACCAAAGCTTGGATTATTATAATGTGTGCCAATCCGTGGATCAAGACCTACGCCGTCAATAATCTGCTTGGCATTTAAGCCCTTATACTCTGCATAAGTATCAAGTTCATTGAAATAAGCGACACGAAGTGCCAAATAGGTGTTAGAAAATAGCTTAATCGCTTCAGCTTCCGTTGCATGTGTCACTAAAACCTTGACATCTGCCTTGTGTGCTCCACGCTTAAACAGCTCAGCAACCTCATGACCACGCTCAGAGCACTCGCCGACAACAATTCTTGATGGATACAAATTGTCATATAACGCCTTGCCCTCACGCAAAAATTCAGGTGAAAAGATAATATTTTCCGTTTGATATTTTGCTTTAATTTGTGTCGTATAACCAACCGGAATGGTTGATTTAATAATAAATGTTGCGTCAGGACGAATCATCAGCGCTTTTTCAATAACTGATTCAATTGATGAAGTATCAAAGAAATTATCCTTTTCATTGTAATCGGTTGGTGTTGCGATAATCAAATAATCGCCATGTAAAACAGCTCGCTCAAAGTCTGTTGTATAATCTACTCTAGATTTATCATGTGCTAAAAAATCAATCACAACATCATCAATCAAAGGACTCTGCTTAGCTTGCAGCATTTCAATCTTCGCATCGACAATATCGTATGCCACAACCTCCTCATGCTGACCTAAAAGCAATGCATTTGCCAAACCGACATAACCTAAACCAAAAACTGAAATTTTCATTATATCCCTCTTTTATCTAAATTAATTAATTGACAACTTACTCTAACATAAAACAAGAAAAAACGCTAGATTAAAACCTAAATCAAGTGGCAGCCAGCTGATAAAACATCGTCCGCTAGCGAATTGCACCACTGCGTGATTATTCCCTTATTCTATTTGAAACAATCTAATCCTCAAAGGGAATTAATAGACCTATAACCAGCAAAAGAGGCTGACCCAAAAGTCGCACCTCTTTAAATGTTCGTGATTCACGGCAGGCAAGCAGTGCCGACTAGGAAAGCGAAAATTTTTCGAACATTAGCGAATATTGACAAAATTTCCTAATTGCTACGTCGTTAAACGATGCTGTCCCACCTTCTGCTGGTTGACTTAACATATGCTTTTTTCCACTGCCACTCTTACATTTCACTTCTTAATAGCTTGATGATTACTTTTTTGTTCCTGATATATTTTAGTAAAAAAACGTAGCCAAACCTTACATAAGGAGTAAATTGGCACACCCAGAAAAATACCCAAAAGTCCAGCTAGATTACCCGCAACGAGCAAGACAATAATAATCGTCAGCGGATGAATCGCTAAGGTTTTACCAATAACATTAGGATAGATTACGTTTCCGTCTAATTGCTGAACAATAACCACAACAAGTATCGCTAAGGCAGTTTTAACTGGATCATCAAAAACCGTAGCAAGCACTACCGGAAGCAAGCCTAAATAAGGTCCCAAATAGGGAATTAGATTGGTCAATCCAGCAATAACGGCAAACAATGCTGCATAAGGAACTCCTAAAATCAAGTAACCAATCAGCAATCCACAGCAAACAAATAAACATTCAATCGCCTGACCACTGATATAAGTTGCAATTGTTTGATTCATCTCTTTAAACAAGCCGACAACGTTCAATTTATCATCTTTTAGGAATTTTTTTTGAATGAATGGTAAAAATTTCTCGCCGTCCTTTAGCATATAAAACAGAATAAATGGTACCGTACATATAATGAAGACTGCTTGTGTGATGACAGCAAAGATTGAGTTAAACGAAGCCGCTGTTTGATCTAAAGCTGTTTTAACGATTGAACCATATGAAATATCCGCCTTGTTAAATAGCTCCTCAATATTGATTGTTCTAAATAACTGGTATTTTTTCAAGTCAATCAACCATTGTTCTAAATCATGAAAAATGGACGGTGCACGCTTGGCTAAATCCGTCAGCTGTTCAATCAATGAGGGAATTAAATTCATTAGACTGAAAGCAAAAACAGAGATGAAGATAATAAAGACGAGTAAAATACTAAAAATTTTGGGAATTTTAAGTTTTTTCTCAATTAAAAGGCATAGCGGATTCAAAATATAATACAAAAATCCGGCAATTAGCAATGGTGCAAACAATGTTCCAATAAAAATACCAATCGGCTGAAAAACAAAGTCAAGCTTCGTTGAAATAAAAATCAAGGCTGCAATTATCAGCAGCTGAATAGACCAAAAAAACATTTTTGATTT
>JAISYB010000098.1 GCA_031270215.1 Streptococcaceae bacterium
GTATCAATATGACGATAGCCGGCTGCTAGCGCATCAAGTACTGACTGCTCAGCAATCTCACCGTCTGGTGTCTGCCATGTGCCAAAACCAATAACTGGGATTTTTACACCATTTTTCAACTCAAAAGTATCTGTTAAACTCATCTTAAACTTCCTTTCTATCTTTCAAATTTTTACTACCTAGTTTGCTAAATTCCTTGCAACAGCAATTCCGATTGCACCCGCACCCGTATGAACGCCAAGAGCTGGTGAAACCTCTGATTGCAGCATTTGTCTGATTTTCAGACCGCTTTCCTGTAAAACATGTTGTAGCTTATCTGAGAGCTCCTGTGTGTCTGCATTGACAATAATAATAATTACCTCATGGTCTTGGGCAAAGTCTTTGACAAGCTGCAATAAACGCTTTAACGCCTTTTGCTTGCCACGCTCTTTAGCAACCGAATAGTAAATTCCTTCATCGTCGCAGGAAATAATCGGTTTAATGCTTAATAGCTGACCGACCACACCGCTCACCCGCCCGATTCGTCCGCCTTTTAGTAGATATTTCAATGTATCGACATAAAAGAAAATCTTATTGTTTGTCAGCTGTCCACGAGTTTTTGCGACCACCTCGGCGAAGCTTTCTCCTTGATTAATCAAATCTGCCGCATACATCACACTCAAGCCACTCGCCACAGAGATATTTTTCGTATCAATAAAAGCAAACTCTAAATCACCGAACTCCTCTGACTGAATCCTAATCGCATTTAATGTGCCACTTAAGCCGCTTGAAATGGTAATGACAATCACTTGATTATAACCCTTTGCCTCAATCTGAGATAAAATCAACGAAATTTGCTCTCCTGTGGGAGTTGATGTCGTTGGAATCTCATCAGGCATTCGTTGATAGACTGCTTGCGGTGTGATATTTTTAGTATCTTGAAAGGTTTCATTCGGATAATGGATATTTAACGGCGCAATGAAAACAAAGGGAAGCTGCATAATCTCCTTTGGGACATCTGTTCCAGAATCAACCAGCAGCGCTATTTTTTCAATACTCATGACTGTATTCCTCTCTCGTTGGTTTTCTGCCTTTGTAACTGTTACGTTATCCATTTGATTATACCATGGCTTTCAGATGTTGTGAACTACCGACACACGCCAAAGCAATCGTTTACTTTCTACACACTATTTCAGCGATTTGCAATATTCACCTGTCAGTTCCGAAAATTTTAACCTTGCACCCCAGATAAAACGGAAAGTGATAAGCTTGATAAAAAAGTCAAACATAAAGCGGGCAAAATATTCAGTATCAAGCGCTGAAAATTTACCCTTGCAACCCAAATAATCCAGCAGATAAAACGGACAGTAACAACCTTGAGCCGAAAAAAGCTAAGCACGAATGCCTAGCTCTTTTTGCTAAAAATTAGTATAAGTTTAAGTAATTTTCAATTTCCCAAGTCGAAACTGCTTGAGCATACGCTGCCCACTCTAGCGTTTTCGCTTCTAGGAAGCTTGGATAGATGTGTGTGCCTAACGCTGCTTTGATGACTTCATCACTCTTTAATTCCTTGACAGCATTGTGTAAAGTTGAAGGTAAATCAGCAATACCGGCTTCATGACGTTCTTCCTCAGTCATTGCATAGATATTACGTTCAACAGCTGCTGGCGCTTCGAGGTTGTTTTCGATTCCGTCAAGACCTGCTGCAAGTAAAGCAGACAATGCTAGATATGGATTGGCTGATGGGTCAACTGCACGTAGTTCTAAACGTGTTGATAAACCACGTGACTCAGGGACACGGATTAGTGGTGAACGATTACGTCCCGCCCATGCCACATATACAGGTGCTTCATAGCCTGGTACTAAACGCTTGTATGAGTTAACTGTTGGATTTGTCACAGCTGTAAAGCCGCGTGCGTGTTTGATTAATCCAGCCAAAAATTGATAAGCTGTTTTTGACAATTGTAATGGACCGGTTTCATCAAAGAAAACATTCTTACCGTCTTTAAACAAAGACATATTACAATGCATACCATTACCATTAATGCCTTGCAAAGGTTTTGGCATAAACGTTGCATGTAAACCGTATTTACGTGCAATTGTTTTAACAACAAGCTTGAAGGTTTGGATATTATCACAAGCATCAACAACATCTGCATATTTAAAATCAATTTCATGCTGACCAATTGCCACTTCGTGATGACTTGCTTCGATTTCAAAGCCTAAGTTTTCAAGCTCTAGAACGATTTCTCGGCGGCAGTTTTCTCCTAAGTCCGTTGGTGCTAAGTCAAAGTAGCCACCTTGGTCATTAACTTCTAAAGTCGGATTGCCTGCTGCGTCCAGTTTAAACAAGAAGAATTCTGGTTCAGGTCCTAAGTTAAACGCATCAAAGCCTGCATCGTTCATTCTCGTTAATTGACGTTTCAAATTACCACGAGGATCTCCTGCAAATGGTGTGCCGTCTGGATTGTAGATGTCACAGATTAAGCGTGCCACCTTGCCATGTTCTGCTTCCCATGGGAAAATCATCCAAGTTGAAAGATCTGGATAAAGATACATATCAGACTCTTCAATTCTTACGAATCCTTCAATGGAAGAACCGTCAAACATCATTTGATTGTCTAAAACTTTGCCAAGCTGCGAAATAGGTACCTCAACGTTTTTGATTGTTCCTAGAATATCAGTAAACATCAAGCGTAAATAACGGACGTTTTCTGATTCTGCAATCTTTCTGATATCTGCTGCTGTGTAATCATGTCTTGTTGCCATTTAATCTACCACCCTTTTGTTTTTTTTAGATTTTCTTTAGTATTACGAAACGAAGAAAATCCATTATTTTGTGCAAGTCCGCCTTGGCTTAAAAGTTCTTCGCGCAGTATCCGCCGAACCTCTTCGTCAGTCATCGGGTGATTAGCACTAGAATTTTTTTCTGCTTCAGCTGCACGCATTTGGTACAAGCGTTTGATTCCAGCCATATTTAATCCGTCTGAGACAAAATCTTTAATTTCAAGCAAAACATCAATATCCTTTAATGAGTAAAGCCGTCGATTGCCATCGCTTCGCTCAGGATAAATTAAACCCTGCTCTTCATAGTATCGAATTTGTCTGGCAGTTAAATCAGTCAGTTTCATCACTGTACCAATTGGGAATACAGACATTGAACGCCGAAGTTCTTTTTCCTTCATGCTAATCTCCTCTCTTGCCAATTTTTATTCTAAACAAAAGTTTTTATAAGGTCAACAGTTAATGTCATTTTTTATGACATATTTTTCTGAACGTGTGACTTTTTGTGACATTGACAGCAATTTCCAATTAAAATCAGCTGTTTTACTAATTAGTTGAAATTTTCTTGTACTTAAGTGTGAAATAACTTGCGAAGTTGGCTTTCGTTGGGTATAATTGTAACGTTGTAAAAATTCTTTCTGGAGGTGTACCGTGCCAAATATTAAATCAGCAATTAAACGTGTTCAAACTAACGAAGCGGCTAATTCTCGCAATTCTGCTCAAAAAACTGCATTGCGTTCTGCAATTAAGAAATTTGAAACTGCAGTCGCTGCTAACTCTTCTGATGCAGCTGAATTATATAAAGCAGCAACTAAAGCAATTGACCAAGCTGAAACTAAGGGGTTAATTCACAAAAACAAAGCAAATCGTGATAAGTCACGCTTAGCTGCTAAATTAGCAAAATAATCAAAACACTGGGATAACTTCATTTAGTTATTTTATAGGAAGAACGTCCTTTTCAGTGAAAAACACGGCTCCCATTTGGAAGTCGTGTTTTTTTGCGCTTTTAATTAAATATAGAAGCTGGGATATAAGTCGCACCTAATTTAATGTTCGTGATTCATGGAGGATAAGCAGAGGTGGGACAAAAAGCATTTAACGACGTAGAAAATTAGGAAATTGATGACAAATATTCACCAATGTTCGGAAATTTATCTATTTCCTAGTCGGCACTGTTTGTCCCCCGTGAATCACGAACATTAAACAGGAGGCAAAAACTTTTGAGTCAGCGCCTAAAGGAACGCTAAGGCACGTTGCCACTAGCTTTTCCGTAAGAGGATAAATTCCACCTTTTTTCACTCCATCATTTTTTAGCTTACTTTGCCAGTATTTTTTTAGCGATATGAAGCAGCTGAGAAACGTCTTTGGCTCTTGTATCCCCAGTTGTTGGGTCAATAATTGAGCTATAAATGTGAGGAATGATTTTTTTAACACCTGCTTCAACTGCAATTTGCACAATCGTTTCAAAATTTTCAAGGTCAATGCCACCGGTTGGCTCTAAGGCAAAGTCATGTTCGGCACAAGCCTTTGCAACTGCCTGATACTCCTCTAGATGTGCTAAACCTTTCATATTGAAAAATTTGATACTGCTGCCACCCATATCTTTTAACAAGGCAATCGCAGCTTCAATTGGAATAATCGCTTCTGCTGCCTTTGAGCTTAATGGTCCGGTTGCGATATTAACATAACCAACTCGTCCAGTTGGCGAAACTAAACCATTGATGATTGTTGTTTCTTGTCCTAATAACGCACGTGTCGCACCGACACCTGTAAATACCTGATTGACGTGCTGTGGTTGTAATTGAGCAGCAAGGCGTGAAACCATTTGACTTTGATTGGGATCTCCTGCACCTAGTCCGATAGAAAGTGCATTTTCCGTTACCGCTTGATACTTCGCCATATCTTCAATTGCTGCTAAATCGCTATCGTAATTTTTAGATAAAACGCCTAAAACAACGTAGCCCTCAGCAGCTTCAAAGCATGCTTGCGCATTTTCAACAGAATTAGCTAAAACATTTAAGCAAATTCGATTTTCTAAATAGTTTGGTATTAGTGACATCCCTTTTCCTCCATAATTACTTGCAATCGATTAGTTATTTTTGCCATTTCCTCGGTATTGACTGAACGAATATCAAACTCAACAATGCCTTCATTTGCACGATATTCACGTGTGTAAATCGCAGGATTTTCCATTTTTAATTCACGAATGACTGTTTGAGCTGATTTTGCACCATTAATTTTGACACTTGCTCGGTAAATATCACGTCCTGCGCTATCTTGAACACTTTTTGCCTCAATATCTGCAATCTGATTAAGCCCTGTGATAAATGGCGCTAAACGTTGCTGCATTTCATCTCCACTTTCAGCAGAATTATTCAAATAATCCTCAACTGCCTGTGTCAAGCCTAGAATATTATCCTTGCCAATTTTCATTGACCGCCCCAGACCACAGCCTTGCAGCCGCACCCATTCCACAAAATCTTTTCGACCAATGACCATTCCTGAACTTGGCCCTTCCATTGCTTTTGCACCGGAATAAATCACAAGATCGGCACCAGACTTGATGTAATTGAACAAATCCTCCTCTGCTGCTGCATCAACAATCAAAGGTAGCTGGAATTTCCGTGCGACCTCGCTTGCTTGAGTGACTGTCAGCATTGATTTTTGGACGGTATGATGACTTTTGACATAAAAAATCGCAGCTGTATTCTCCGTAACCATCATCTCAAGATGCCTAACCGTGCACATATTTGCATAGCCTGCTTCAATCACTTGACCACCACCCTGCTCAATCATTACCTCAACTGGTGTTCCGTAGTCTACATTGTGCCCCTTAGGTAAAATAATCTCCCGACGTGAAAACTTGTCACTATATGGGTGGTAAGCATGGTACAAATCACCACGACCAATCACTGCGGCGATACTTTGAGCAATCCCCGCTGAGGCGCAGGAAACAATTTGCACATCATCTACTTGAAGCAGATTAGCCAAATACTTACCAGTTTGAATACTTAAATCGCTCATTTCAAAGAAATGCTCGCCACCAAATTTTTGAGCGGCTTGAATAGAGCTGGAAACCTTAGATACTCCCAAAATCGTCATTCGTCCTGAGGCGTTAATGACTTCACGCAAACCAAATTTTTCCAGATTAATTGTCATAAACGACTCCTCCAATAATTGTTTTTACAGCTTTAATCGCTGTTTTTATCACACGTGTATTGCCATTAGCATCTCTTAAAACTTTTTCTGCTTCCTCAAAAGTAAATAAGGTAATATCTGCATCAAAGCCGACCTCAAGCTGCCCTTTAGTCGTTAAATGAAAATTCTTTGCCGGCACACTCGTGACACGCTCGATAATTTCCTCCCAAGTATAGCCAAGCGTCTGACATTTTTCCATTGTCGTTGCTAAGTCATATACTGGACCATTCTTGCGATTGCGATGATAAATATCTGTGCTGATTGAAGCTGCCTTCATTCCTGATTGCAGTGCAATATCAGCAACCTCAAAATTAAAACTATCCGTTCCATGACCGATATCAAAAATAATCCCACGCTGATAAGCATCCCAGACAAAATCTTTAATTTTCCCATTGCTTCTATCCAAAATACCATTAACTTTCCCATTAAAGCAATGGGTTAAAACATCTCCAGACTCCATTCGTGCTAAAATCTCTTGCAATTCCGGCGGAGATGAACCGATATGAACCATTAGTGGCAAATTATTATTTTCATGTTGAATGGCTTTAGCTAAATCTAGTGGCTTAATGCCGTTTTCGCCGATGACTGTCTTGCTCATTCTTACTTTAATACCAACGATAAAGTCCGGATATTTCAATAACGCTTGACGAATTAATTGCGCTTGAACATTTGTCAAATCTGAAAGCTCATCTTGAGTGACAATTCCCGATTTAGAAATATTTAATAAGGCGTAAACATTGGTTTTAGCCTGCATTGCCAATTGGTAAAAATCGCCTATATTTTCTGCACCGGTTGTCCCAGCATCAATTACCGTTGTAACCCCTGTTGCGACACCGATCTGATCTGGTGTATCAAAATATAGCTTCATCTTTTCATAACAATGCACATGGTCATCGATCCAGCCAGCTGAAAAATATAAATTGCTCGCATCAATCACTTGCCTTGCCTGAGCATTAATCAGCTTTGAAACCTTGACAATTTTTCCGTCAGTAATCGCAAGCTCAAGTACTTTGCCTGCGATTGTTTTTCCATTCTTAATCAATATATCGTACATTTTTTACCTCTCTCACAATGCAGTGATTAGCTTACTGTAATGTCACTGGGAAGATAGCGCCTAAAATCATCGCACCTAAAATTGCGCCACCGGCTACCGGCTTTTTCCAGATATAAAAGAGTAATCCGCCAAGCGTTGCACCAATTCCAATCGGAATTGAAGCTTGACACGCACTCAAAATAATCAGTGGTCCTAAAAAGCGCCCTGCTGAGTTTCCTGCGCCCATCATCACATCAGCCCCGAAGGTTGAATTAGATTGATTAATCGTAAATTTTCGGATTAAAATAATAATCCCACCGGTTATCCCACCTAAAACTGCACCAGTTAGCAATGAAAGTGCAAAATTATCAATCGGTGCTGTAATTTTCATACTCAATAAAATTGCCGGAATACCAATCCCAATTCCTGTCAAGATTGAGCCGCCAAGGTCTAAAATCCCAACTAATGACCCTTCTAAAATCCGAGCAAATAAGAAACTCGCACCAAATGCTGCTGCCGGACCAAATGATTCTCCGTCAAGCCCTGCTTTTAACATTGCAACGATTGATACTTCATTAAAAGCACCGACACCATATTTCACATACATATGCGTGCCCGCAAAAACAGCGGCTGCCATAATTGCAACTAAAATTGGAAATACCCAATCCGCAAACCAAAAGCTTTTACGTTTAATTTCTTCCAAAACAGCTGCTTGCTCTTCTTCCCATTCTCTGTTTTCTTCCATTTCATATCTCCTATATTAACAATTTTATCTGATGTCTGCATCAAAATTTTAGCCTAATAATTACTTCACATTAAACATATCATGAAGTCCGTTCAACCATTGCGGTATATTTAATTTAAAGCTTTCTAGTGTCTGTAAGTCAAAGCCTCTAAAGAAGCCGCTGAAAATGAATAACAAAATCACTGCTGCTAGCATGCTCTTTGTTACACGATTCCAACCAATCTCATCAACACCCTTACCTACTAAAATACCTAAAACAACGCCAGGTACTGCATTTCCCATAATCAATTGTGCAATCCCGCCAAAAAGTGTGCCCCAAAAGCCTGAGCGCTTTCCTGCATCAATTGCTGCAAGCCAAAACAAGACAGGCATTACTGTATTAATCAAAATAGTCGCTGCCGGTACTAAAACAGCTACTGCACTGACCTGCAATGCTTCCGGAATTGCTGTTGCTGTTGCATTTAAAAATGCAATTAAAATGGCACCAATAATTGCGCCTGCAAATCCCATTTTCTTCGGATTGTGAATCGTTTCGCCAACTTTTTTATTCTTCATCAGCAAAGCGGCTGCTGCCCAGTTTGGCACAACGCGGTGCGTGACATCCTGCGTAAATGCACCAGCGCTTACAGCAGATGCCCAAACATTAAAGAAAAAACCAAGCCCAAAGGAAAAATGCGACGCGGGATCTCCCATACATGCATTCATCTCT
>JAISYB010000046.1 GCA_031270215.1 Streptococcaceae bacterium
CGTCCATTTGTGCAGCACCAGTAATCATGTTTTTAACGTAGTCCGCGTGACCTGGGGCATCAATGTGGGCATAGTGACGTTTTTCAGTTTCGTACTCAACGTGAGCAGTATTAATCGTAATACCACGTTCACGCTCTTCTGGCGCAGCATCGATAGAAGCGAAATCAGTTGCTTCTTTCCCTTGTGCATCAGCCAATACTTTAGAGATTGCAGCTGTTAATGTTGTTTTACCATGGTCAACGTGTCCGATAGTACCAATGTTAACGTGTGGTTTACTGCGATCATATTTTTCTTTTGCCATTTTGTAAAAAACCTCCTGTGGTTAAAAAATAGTAGTTGAGATTAGTTTCAACGCATAAAAGGTTATCATCTCTAATCTTCACTTCTACTATTATATCTTAATTTTTCAAATGTGCAAGTTTCAACCCTTAAAAACTTCAAGTTTTTTGCGGTTTTTTTAAAGCAATCACCTGAAGTGCAATCTCCTTTAAAAATCGTTTGTCATGTTCGACAATTAGCAATGTCGGCTCAAATTTCAAAATTACCGTTTTAATTTGCTCGTGATTGAAAACATCAAGATAATTCAAAGGCTCATCCCAAATAAATACATCCGCTTTTTCTGAAAGAGATTTGGCTAATTCTACCTTTTTTTGCTCCCCCATACTCATCAGCTCAATCGGCGTGTTAAACACACTTCTCTTGATACCAAGCTTTTTTAGATTATTCAATAATAATTCATATTCAATCTCTTCACGTGCAGCAAATTCTTTGAGTGTTCCGGTGTTATCTGCATAATTTTGACGAACTAAACTTATTTTAAGATTTTCCGCCTGAGTGATACTACCATTCATCTGTGCTGGAAATTTTCCTAAAATCGCCTGAATCACTGAGGATTTTCCACTTCCGTTTTCACCGATTAAAGCAATCCGATTTCCCTTCTTCAACTCAAAAGTAATCGGCTGAAACAATGGCATATTCCCATAGCTGAGTGTTAAATTCTCAACGGTTAAAAGTCTCGTATGATGTGTTTTAGCCATCTTCATTTCAAGTGTGTCAACTTGCTCAATATCTTTTAGTAAACCTTCCTTGACCTCTACTTCTTTTTGCAAACGGTGTTCAATGTTTTTGGACTTCTTCATCATTCTAGCACTTCTTGCGCCAATAAAGCCGGTGTCAATATTCCCACGGCTGCCCTTAACTTTTGGACTGCCATATTTATCCTTTTCGCGACTTCTTGAAAACTCTGCTTTGTCTGCTGCCGATTGCTTTAGACGAATAATTTCTTTTTTTAATTTACTATTTTGGATTAGATTATAGTTGTCCCGCAGCTCTTTTTGCATTTCGTAGACTGAGAAATTGCCTTGATATAGCCTAAGCTGTGTCTTTTCAATTGAGATGACATGATCAACAACCGAATCAACAAAATCACGGTCATGACTAACCAAGATAAAGCCTTGGCGTTTAGCCTTCAGATAGTCTGCAACCGTCTTTCGCCCCTCAATATCTAAATGATTAGTCGGCTCATCAATTAATGGAAAATGAAACTCGTCAATAAAAAGCAGCGCTAATAATACCTTTGTCGCCTCACCACCGCTGAGCGTTTTAAAGGGTTGATAAAGTACATTTAAATCGACTTTTAAAGCATTGAGTTCACGCATAAGCTCCCATTCCTCAAACTCTGCGATTTCCTGTAGAGCATATAAGGTGAGCTGCTCTTTCTCCTTTATCTCTTGGGGAAAGTAGAGCAAATCCAGCTGATGAGTGATCGTTCCTTGAAATTCAAGTTTATTTTGCAATAATTTTAATAAAGTCGTCTTACCTCTACCATTGCGTCCAATTAAGGCTAATTTCCAGCTGTCATCTAAAACAATATCTACGTTATCAAAAATTCTCGTACCATCATAATCGAATGTTAAGTGTTGTATCTCAATTTTACCCAAAAAAAACACCTCCAATTAATTCAGAATTGGAGGGAGGTACAATTATCCTAGCTATAAATAAGGCAAAGACCAATACATCAACCAATCAATTCTGAAATTTGACAGACTTCCCCAAATAAAATTTGTGAAAAGCTTATAATAATCCAACAATTGATTAATTACGCATTGACCCTACCTCGCTTTTTTATCTTTGAGTAATTATAACTCTTTTAATTCGATTAGTAAATCACCTGTGGTAATAGCTTCCCCTTCGGTAACATGAATAGAAACAATTTCCGCTTCAAAATTAGCTTCAATTGTTGTTTCCATTTTCATCGCTTCAGTAACCATCAAAGCTTGGCCTTTACGGACTTTATCACCTTTTTTAACATTGATTTGAACAACTGAGCCCGGCATGGTTGCTCCGATTTGCTCCCTGTTGGTTGGTTCAGCTTTACGCTTAGCAACCACCGTTGTTTTGACATTATTATCTTTAACAACGATCTCACGTCTTTGACCGTTTAAATTAAAGTAAAGGACACGCTTGCCCTCCAAGTCCGGCTCACCGATTTCATCCAGACGGATAAATAAATTCTTCCCTGGCTCAATTTCGACTTCTACCTTTTCTCCTAAACGAATTCCTTTGAAGAATGTTGGTGTATCAAGAAGTGTCACCGTACCATACTGCTCTTGCATTTTAACATAATCTAAGAATACCTGCGGATACATCAAGTAGCTGAGTATCTCTGCCTGATTTGGCTTATAACCAATCTTTTCAGCTAACTCTACCGCTACTGTATCAAAGTTCACCGCTTCAGCATATTTTCCTGGTCTATCCTCTAATGGTGTCTTGCCCTTTAAGATAATTTCTTGAAGTTCCTTAGGAAAGCCTCCGACAGGCTGTCCTAAATCGCCACTAAAAAAGCTGACAACGGATTCTGGGAAGTTAAGCTCGTGACCTTTAAGATAAATATCTTGCTCCGTTAAATTATTTTGAACCATAAAGAGCGCCATATCTCCGACAACCTTAGAGGACGGTGTTACCTTGACTATATCACCAAACATCAAATTGACTGTGTGATACATTGCCTTAATCTCATCAAACTGATGTCCTAAACCAACCGCCTTAGCTTGCTGTTGAAGATTAGAATACTGACCGCCCGGCATCTCATGAAGATAAACCTCTGTTGACGGACTTGTCAAGCCATTATCAAATGAACGGTAATACTGACGAACATCCTCCCAATAATGATTAATCTTCTGAACGTTTGCCATATCGATTTCTGGTGCACGACCGCCATTTAACAAGGCATAATACAGACTGCCCATGCTCGGTTGACTTGTCCCGCTGCTCATCGCTCCCATTGCCACATCAACAATGTCAACACCTGCTTTAACTGCCGCAGAATAAGTGATAATCCCATTACCAGCAGTATCATGTGTGTGCAAATGAATTGGCAAATCAACGGTTGCTTTAAGCTCACTGATTAAACGATAGGCTGCTTGTGGCTTAAGCAAGCCCGCCATATCCTTAATTGCAATGATATGTGCACCGGTTTTCTCAAGCTCCTTTGCCAGCTCCTTATAGTAGTTAATCGAGTATTTTGAGCGACTTGCATCTAAAATATCTCCGGTATAACAAATGGCAGCCTCAGCCAGTTTACCCATATCACGAACAGCTTGAATCGATTTCTCCATCTGAGGTACCCAGTTTAAACTATCGAAAATCCGAAAGACATCAATTCCCCGACGTGCTGACTCCTTGATAAATTCAACCAAGACATTATCCGGATAATTTTGGTAGCCAACTGCATTTGAACCACGAAAAAGCATTTGAAAGAGTGTGTTTGGCATCAATTTTCTTAATACCTGCAATCTTTCCCAAGGATCTTCATTTAAAAAACGATAGGCAACATCAAAGGTCGCGCCTCCCCACATTTCAGCAGAGAATAGCTCAGGAATACCAGACGCAGTGGCTTGAGCAATTTTCTTGAAATCATTTGTTCTAACACGTGTTGCTAGTAAGCTTTGATGTGCATCACGAAACGTCGTATCGGTCAATAAAACATTCTTTTGGCTATTGATAAAATCAACCACCGCATTCGCACCGGCATCATCTAAAATATTCTTTGCCGATTGAATCGTCTTGTGATTTAAATCCTTTGGCACTCTCGGCTCGTCATAATGCTTCTTAACTCTATTTTCAATCCCTGGAAAGCCGTTAATGGTAATATTCCCGATATATTTCATCGTCTTATTACCACGATCTCGCATTCGTGAAAATTTAAACAAGCTCGGTGTATTGTCAATGAAAGTTGTTTTCGCATCTCCAGAAATAAATTCCTTAGATTTAATGACATTTTCAAGAAATGGAATATTCGTCTTAACGCCACGAATTCTAAATTCTCTTAAGCAGCGCTCCATGATTTTGATTGCTTCCTCAAAGCTTTTCGCATGGGTAATCACCTTAACAAGTAATGAGTCAAAGAACGGTGTCACTTCATAGCCTGAGTAGGCATTACCAACGTCTAGGCGAACACCAAAGCCACCTGGCGAGCGGTAGGTATCAATCTTTCCGGTATCTGGTAAAAAGTTATTTTCGGGATCTTCGGTTGTAATCCGACACTGAATAGAAGCGCCTAAAAGTGGTATTTCATTTTGTTTTGGTACTGCAATATCTTGATGTAAGTCCTTACCTGCTGCAATTTGGATTTGAGCAGTCACAATATCAATTCCTGTAATTGCCTCGGTAATCGTATGCTCGACCTGCACACGTGGGTTAACCTCAATGAAGTAGAAATTATCGCCTTCAACTAAAAATTCAACAGTTCCCGCATTGACATAATTAACATGCTGCATTAACTTAACTGCTGCATTACAAATCTTCTGACGCAGCTCATCGCCTAAAGCAATACTCGGTGCAACCTCGACGACCTTTTGATGACGACGTTGAACAGAGCAGTCACGTTCGTATAGATGAACGATATTGCCATGTGTATCCCCTAAAATTTGTACCTCAATATGCTTTGGATTGCCAATGTACTTTTCTGCATAGACCTCATCACTACCAAAGGCACTCTTTGCCTCACTTTTAGCACGTGCGTAGCCATCTCTTGCCTCTGCTTCATTGTGCGCAACCCGCATTCCACGACCACCGCCGCCTAAGGCTGCCTTAATCATGATTGGATAACCATAAGCTGCTCCAAATTCTAAGACCTCATCAATATTTGCGACTGGGCCATCCGTTCCCGGAATCGATTGAACCCCTGCGGCAACTGCTGCTTCTTTTGCTTTTATTTTATCGCCAAAAATATCTAAATGGTGTAGCTTTGGTCCAATAAAAATTAAGCCTTCGGCTGCGACACGCTTAGCAAAGTCAATATTTTCTGAAAGAAGTCCATAGCCTGGGTGAATTGCTTTGGCTCCGGATTGCTTGGCAACACGAATGATGTCCTCAATGTCTAAATAAGCATCAATCGGCTTTTTCCCTTCGCCAATCAAATATGCTTCGTCCGCCTTAAAACGATGGACTGAATATTCATCCTCCTGTGCATAAACAGCAACCGTCTGAATACCCAACTCACTGCAGGATCTAAATACTCGAA
>JAISYB010000012.1 GCA_031270215.1 Streptococcaceae bacterium
GCCCCAAACCATATGTGCTAGCGGATAGTAAACAAAGATTGACCAGATACCAATAAATAGAAACAACGCGCCAAATTTCATTCGCCCAGCAGCAGAGCCTGTAATAATCGCTGCCGTAATCAATGCAAACATCATTTGAAAGCCGGCAAACAGTGCATCTGGTATTTTATACCCCAAGGTTGACTTAGCTTCTGAGATGCCATTTAAAAAGATATGTTTGAAATCACCAATGAATGTGCCGCTCCCGCTAAACGACAATGAATACCCCAACACAATCCACAACACCGCAACCAAGCCTAAAACACAAATGACTTGCATCATCGTATTCAAAACATTTTTCCGCCGTTCCAAGCCGCCATAGAAAAAGGCGAGTCCGATGGTCATTAACCAAACCAATGCGGCACAAATAATAATAAAGGCAATACTTCCTGCTTCCATAATACCCTCCTAGAAATCTTTATTTTTGTTATGTCATAAAATATAACACATATTTTAGAATTCTCAAACTATTTTTACAATAAAATGCTTTTTTAGCCAAAAAACGTTCGATTTATGTTACGTTTTATTACATAGACTTCAAAAAACACAAGAACAAACCATACCATGATTAATTTCTTGTGTTCGAGTAACGAAGCCGAGACAGCGACAGAAGCTTTGCTCCAGCCGCATTTATCGGCTTTCAAGTTAGACGGCAAGCACAACAAAAAGCCCACCGATAAAAAGCGGGCGATTTCTGCCTAATTAAGTTAAATATCAAGCGATTATTATTTTTCCAGAAGAATTTCAAAACGATTGCCAGCATAGCGCGATAAAACGTACTCAAAGGGTTGCCCACTTTTCAAATAAGATATCTGCCTCAAACGCAAAACAGCATCTCCTCGTTTTAGCTTTAATAGCTCTGCTGTTTTTTCATTTGCCACGCTTGCTGAAATCTTCTGCGTATTACCACCAATCGCATGACCCAAGTCCTTAAGCGTTTGGTAAAAATGTTTTGACACCTCATGCTTTGCTGCATTTGCAACCAATTCATGTGGTATTGCTGCGATTTCATAACAAATTGGCTCATCATCACCATAGCGAATCCGTTCCATTCGAACAATCAAAGCACCTTCTTCTAATTGCAATACTTCACTTTCAACAGCTGTCGGTCGTGTTAAAAAATACGAAATTAATTCACTGCGCGGCACTTTCCCTTGTGCGTGCATTAATTCAGAAAAACTCGTTGTTCCTGTTAGTTTCTCATGTACCTTCTCTCTTGCAATAAACGTACCTGCACCAATACGCCTTTCAACAATTCCTTCCTCTACTAAAGTTAAAACTGCTTGACGCAAAGTCATTCGACTAACGTTAAACCTCAATGCCAAAGCCCTTTCGCTCGGCAGACGTTCACCAATTTTCCACACGCCACGCTCGATATTTCGTTGCAATTCATCATGAATTTGAATATAAACTGGTAGATTTTCACTCAATATCTCCACATCCTCCCCGCGTAATATTTCATCGATTAATATCCATTATACCTTTGATTAGTTATTTTGTCGTAATTATCTAGAAAATTTTTTGATGATTCAAAAAAGAATGGATTTATCCGAAATCATGCAAGAAGAGCTTGGGATTATCGTCCCCCAAGCTCCCTTGATTGTATTTAATTATTTACTCTTGCTTGATTTTTCTTCAGATGAAGATTTTTTGGTTGACGACTTAGTTGATGATTTTGAAGTTGATGCCTTTTTAGTTGATGATGTTGAAGTTGAAGCTTCTGTTGAGATAAAGTCACTCAATACTGAACTAAACGCATCGTCTTTAATCTTAACGTTGGCTTTTTTAAGCTCTGATGAAATAACATCTTTGACAAATGTTTGGTCAGACAGCTTAGTTTGCTCAGCAATATCTGTTAACTGTTTCTTATATTTCTTCAAATCGCTACCTTTTTTAGAGGTTTTATCCATTTTAACGATATAATAAACTGTTTGATAAGTCGAGGTATCCGTTGATGAAATCACTGCTGAAACTTCATCATTTTTAAGCTTCCAAGCTGCTGTTTTCACTTCATCAGGCACCTCTGTAGAGGTTGAATCAAAGGTAATTTTGCCACCCTTGTCCTTAGTTGCAGTGTCAGTTGATTTTTCCTTGGCAATCTTTGCAAAGTCACTGCCTTCAGCCTGAACGTCCTTTAAGATTGCATTTGCATCGTCTTCGCTTGCTGCCTTAATAATTGAAGCTGTCACTTCCGGATGGAAAGTCTTCCACGCTGTCTTTAAATCAGCGTCTTTAATTTTAATATGAGCTTTTAATCCAGCTTCTAGAGCTAAATTATTTTTCAAATATTCCTTAAATGTCGTTTCTGTATAACCTGCAGATGACAATGCTGTTGAAAAGCTATCTCCCAAACCTTTCTTTTGTTCGTCATATTTTGCAGTAACTTCTTTATCTGTGACATCTTTAGCGTATTTGCTTGAGAACACCTTGTAGATAATCATGTCACGCACAACCTGCTGGCTTGCTGATTGCGTTTTAGCCTTTTGATAGAAATCATTGACTGTAATTGTTGAACCCTTCATCGACACAATATCTTTTGATGATGAACAAGCGCCTAAGGTTACAACTGCTGCAAGTGAAACAATACCTACCATAATTTTTTTACTTTTTTTCATAATTTTTCTTCTCTCCGCTTCTTATGTTTATTATTTCCCAATAATTCATCTGTTTCATACTAACATAAAATCAAATTTTAGCAAAATATTTAGGGAAAATTTGTAAATTTTAGTAAATCAAGCTTCTGCTGACAGATTAACATCTATAGCTTCCTTGGTTATCAGGATGAGTCCATCTCCTAAGGGGACAAGTGTCGAGGTTAACTCCGGATGATTTAAAACTGTATCCAAGAAACGCTTTAGACCTCTATGAATCGCTCGCTTTCCTCTTGGGATTTGTGATACATCCTGCACAATCGTTCCGCCTTGAAAGACATCATCAACCATCAATACCGCACCAGCCTTCATGACCCGTAGAATTTCCGGTAAAAAAATGATATATTTTGATTTTGCCGAGTCCATAAAGACAAAATCATACTGCGCACTCGGCAAGGTCTTCAAAATATCCTCCGCCTCTCCTTCAAGCAACGTAATCTTATCCTCGACATTTAGCTTTTTAAAATTAGCCTTGGCTTGCTTAATCATCACATCAAAACGATCAATCGTTGTAATCTTTGCATCTTTAACAATCTCACTCATCAGGCTCGCCGAAAATCCGACTGCGCTTCCAACCTCAAGAATTTCTTTTGGCTTTAGCTGACCGAGTAAAAACTGCATAAAGACAACCGTTTCATGAGGAATAATCGGGATATTTCTAGCTTGAGCATCACTTTCAAGATTACCAAGCAATCCGCTCAGCCGCCTTTGTCCATGGCGCATATAATCCAGCACCTCTGGCTTAACAATTGGTCGTGACATCATTTCATTTTTGGGACTATTTGGTGGGATTGCCATAATTCTCCTTATAACACTTCTAACATTGTCTTTAGTTTTTTATTTTCATTTTGAATCTTCATCGCATAAACACCGATTTGCTTCAGGCGCTCTAGGTCGCTTGTCAAGATTTTGACCGCAACAATTTGGCGATTAACGCGTTTTAGAAGTTTTGTTCTCGCATCAATCCATTCAACCTCCGTTTGCAGCAGGTCAATTTCTATCTTCTCTGAACCATGCTTTAGCTTATCCCTAGCGACACTATGACTTAATAACTCCTTTAGCCCGTCAGCACTCACATCAATTGATAACTCGCGGCTGAGCTTTAAATAGTATTGCCACGCAGGCTTCAAAAGAAGCGCAGCACGTAAAATCATCTGATAATCAATCGTTGCAAGCTTCGTGAAGTCATTTGTCTTGTCCTCTTGGGCATCAGTTGCGTGATATGCAATAATTGTATCACGTAATGTCGCAATCTCAAGCTTTAAATGGTAATTTTCCAAGGCAACCTTCTCAAAAAGCTCGCTTTCACTTTCCTTGTCAATCTCAAGATGCTTTTTCTCCCCTCGTAAAAAAGGGCTTAAATCCTCCGTCAAATCATCAAAATGCTGCTCAGCAAGCTGATTGATTTCGTAGATATAACGCGTCAGCTCCTTTTCAAAATAAAAAGCTAATGCCGTTTGTTTGACGAGATGATTCTGCTGTCTGATTGCTTCTTTTAGGTCAATTAACAGCTTTGAACCAGTCGTATCAAACGCTAGTGGGATAAATTCCAGATAATAAACTCGCCCTTGATTAGCGTACTCGGTAAAAACATTGGTCGCTGCGAAATTGTGAAACAATTGCTCAAAGATTTCTATGACCTTCTCTAATGGAATGACGGACTCTGCGCCTGAAAATTCTAATTTAAAGAAGCTGGTTTTACTGACGACATTAATCAAATCTAAAACCTGAAGGTTAATAATCGCCGCAGGATAGAATTGTTCTGCAAAATGCTCCGCATGAATCTTTTCTGCTACCGCCTTAATACTCTCAACCTCATCTGCTTCATGAATTTTTTGATGATAGCCTATGTTTAAGCTGTCTGCAAAAAAAGTAACCTGTACAAAACGTTTCAAAATATGCCCCCTAATCTTAAATTGACCCTCGGTCAATCACTTAATTCCCCTGACTTGACTAAACATACCTGCGTCAAGTTTTTCATTATGCTTTAATTATACTCTAAAAATCCAGATGTTAAAATAGCTTATTCCAGACAAATTGCAAAAATAGCATTTTTATCAAAGAAACACCTTGTACTTATAATATAGAATAACATTTTTTGGCAGCTGGGTACTAATCAAGTGCTGAAAATATGAAATATAGCAATAAATTCATCGACTTTTCCTTAATTGTAGTGAGCTGCTGGGTAAAGAACTGTGAGCTTTTTAAAAAATATATCCTTTATTTTACGCCTTTGAGCATAAACGAGATACTCTTTGATAAACTCTGCGTCCTGCCCCAAAACTAAGGCTAGATGACAGCAAAGTGATTTAATTCCCTTTAAAAATGTGCTAGACTAGAGATATCAAACACAATTAAACGAAAGGTGGAACTAATGGCTTATATCTTTTTTGATCTTGACGGAACATTAACCAACTCCGAAGCTGGTATTCTCAATGCTTTAAAGTATGCTCTTGAGAAATTGGATTTAAAAATCCCAGAAGATGCCACGCTTCGCAAGATGATTGGACCGCCGCTTGCAGAAAGTTTTACCAAGATTTTAGCATTGCCAGAAGAGAAAATCCCAGAGGCGATTGCATTTTACCGAGAATACTTTGCAACGTCTGGCCTATTTGAAAACGAGCTCTACGAAGGAATCGTTGACTTACTTGAAGCTTTGCAGATTAAAAAGCATTATCTTGCCGTCGCAACTGGCAAACCTGAGCCTTTTGCCTTACAAATACTGGCACATTTTGACCTATCAAGCTATTTTGATGATGTCGTCGGTGCAACTCTTGACGGAAAATTGAGCAAGAAAACTGATATTTTAGAAATTGCATTAAAAAATAGCGGCGTACATAAAGACTCTGCCATAATGATTGGCGATAGGAAGTACGATATCTTGGCTGCTCACGCCTGCGGCATCAAAAGCATTGGTGTCACTTGGGGCTTTGGCAGTATAGAGGAGCTAAAGAGCGCCAATGCAGACGAAATTATCCATTTCCCCGACGAACTTTTACTGCTACTACATCGCAAATACTCTGATTTATCAATCAAAAAGGAGGAAATATGTCAAAAACATACCGTATAGATAAACGATTAACTTTAGCATTAACGCTAATTACTCTAGCTCCGATTTCAATTGGAATCCTTTTTTGGAGCGAATTGCCGCAGACTCTGTCGTTTACTTGGCCTTCTAGCCAATTAGCTTTAAATCTTCCAAAAGCAAGCTGGATATTGCTCTTACCAATCGTCTTTGCTTTGGCTACTTATTTCATATCCAAAGCAAATAAAAATAAGCAGGGTAAACAATCCGTCCTCCTGCTAAAGCTTGCCCTTTTCCCTGTGCTGTCTAATTTGATTAATCTATTGATTTATCTGTGGTTACTTAAATCCGTTGATGTGATTACCATCTATTTACTGCTATTAACGGCGATTATTTATATATTCATCGCGGTTTATTCTCTAACTCGCCCGAAAAGCGATCCTAAACGTTTGGGGGATAAATACTCTATCGCAACACTTATCTTTGCCATCTTCTTTTTTGTCGCAATTATTGGCGCTTCATATTTCAACCTGCCAAGGTTACTAGACATCGCCTCAATAATTTTGATGCCGTTTACGCTATTTTCACTTTATTACTTGAACAAACGTAACTAAAAAAAGGGGGGCAGCAGCGTTTAACGAAGTAGAAAATCAGGAAATTGCGGGCATTTCATTCACCAATGTTCGGAAATTTATCTATTTTCCAGGCAAACGAAGTTAAGTCTGACCCAAAAGTCCGAAATTCGTTGATTATGAAAAAGAAAAAACGCATGAAATCAATGTTTTCACAAATGAATTTCATGCGATTTTTCTATTTCCAAAACCTTTGAGTCAACCTCTTACGGAAAAGCTAGTGGCAACCTACCTTAGGGTTTCCTTAGGTGCTGACTAGTCGGCACTGCTTGTCCCCCGTGAATCACGAACATTAAACAGGGGGGCATAGAGCAACCCCTGCTTTTTACTTCACTGTTTTAACTAAATATGCCACGATTTCATTGACGGTTGAGATGTTCTCTGCTTCCTCATCTGAGATTTCAACCTCAAGCTCATCCTCCATTGCCAAAACAAACTCCATGATTTGAATTGAATCTGCACCGAAATCCTTTGTAATATTAGTTTCGCCATCAATTTTCTCTGGGTCAACTTCAAAATAGTTAGCAATTAGACCTGTTACCTTGCCGTAAATTTCCTCTTGAGTCATCTTTATTCTCCTTTATTTTCCGTAGCTGCAAAGTATTCGGCTAACTGACCGACCACATTTGTATCTAGCATTTTTTTAATTTGTGTAATGGTTACGGCAACCGCTCTAGCACCTGTTGCGCCATGCGTCTTAATAACCGGCGCCTTTAAGCCGAATAATACTGCGCCACCCGCATTGGAATAATCCATTTTTTCCTTCATTCCAAGCAAGCCGTCCTTAAGCAGTAAAGCACCAAGCTTACCTTTTGTGCCTTCTGAACGAATGGAGTCTTTTAAGAGTGACATAATCCCGCCTGCTGTCCCTTCGATTGACTTCAAAACGGCATTCCCTGTAAAGCCATCTGTAACAACGACATCAGCAACTCCATTTAAAATATCCCGACTTTCCACATTGCCGATAAAATTAATCGCTGAATTTTCGCTTAATAGCTCAAAGGCTGACTTAGTTAACTTCGAGCCTTTTGATGCTTCCGTACCGTTATTAAGTAGGGCAACGGTTGGGTTTTTAATACCACGCACATTTTTTGCATAAAACGAGCCAAGTATCGCAAACTGAACGAGATGTTTTGCGTCATTATCTGCATTTGCACCAAGATCAAGCATATCAAATCCACTCATCTCCGTACCAAATACCGGCAGAGTGGTCATTAAGCCTGGACGTTCAATCTGTTTAATTCGTCCAACAATGAACAGACCCGCTGCAAGTAATGCACCGGTATTTCCCGCAGAAAACAGGGCGTCTGCTGCTCCCTCTTTAACTGCTTGCGCCGCTAAAACCATTGAAGCCTGCTTCTTTTTTCGGATTGCCTTAACAGGCTCATCATCTGAATTAATCTTCTCATCGGTATGAATAATCGTTACATTGACCTCATCACTCAAATACTTTTTAATTTCATCAGATTTCCCAAAAAGTAAAAATTCAAGCTCCGAATGAGCCTTCTTTGCCAAGTTAATCCCTTCGATAATCGCTTGAGGGGCATTATCGCCACCCATTGCGTCGACAGCAATTTTCACATTTCCTCCTTTTAATCGCTATATGCGTCAAAATAATTCCAACTGCTATGTTTTTTGTCATCGTCCAATCAAGACTGCACTATGAGATTATAACACTTTTTCATATTCCTTTGTCAACTTTATATGTCAACTTATCTTTTGACGACAAACTAATCAAAAATTGACTGATCAAAGCGTGTTAAAACTTTATTCAAATCAGAAAATTCCGGCTTTTCCTGCCAATTAGGCAGCTGCCAAATCAGCTTCGCATCACTTCTTGCAACCTCTAAAATATTAGCATCTTGAAGAATATCTGCTACCAAAAACTCCGGCACCCCTGACTGTTTGAGCCCAAAGACCTCACCGCTTCCACGCATTTCTAAGTCTTTTTCTGCCAAGACGAAGCCATCATTGGTTTCTGTCATAATCTTCAAACGCTCACGTCCTTGCTTTGTCTTAGGGTCGGCAACTAAAACCGTATAAGATTTAGCAACGCCTCGCCCAACTCGACCACGCAGCTGGTGCAGCTGGGCAAGACCAAACCTATCGGCGTCCATGATAACCATGACTGTTGCATTAGGAACATCAACCCCAACCTCAATAACTGTTGTTGAGACCAAAATATCAACCTGATGGTCTTTAAAAGCCTGCATAATTGCTGATTTTTCATCGTTTTTCATTCTACCATGGAGCAAGGCAAGCCGCGCATCTGTTTTAAAATACAATTGTAGCTCGTCAAGTAATTCAACAGCATTTTTTAAATCTAGCTGCTCACTTTCCTCAATCAAAGGCGAGATAAAATAAATCTGATGACCTCGAGCAATTTCTCCTTTCAGCCAGCTCAGAATTTTTGGCATGTCTTTATGGCGCATGACTCTGGTAATAACCGGCTTTCGTCCCTTTGGCAGCTCATCAATGACAGACAATGACATCTCCCCATAAGCTGTTATCGCTAAGGTTCTAGGAATTGGTGTTGCGCTCATCATCAAAACGTCCGGCTGCTGTCCTTTTTCACGAAAAACTTGGCGCTGACTAACACCAAAACGATGCTGCTCATCAGTAATCACCAAGCCGAGCTTTGAAAAGTTGACACCTGCCTGAATAATAGCGTGAGTTCCTACAACCATATCAATCTCACCTGCTGAAATAGCTGCTAGTAGTAACTCTTTCTCCTTTGGCTTTAACCCACTGGTCAATCTAGCAATCTTAACCGTCTTGCCAAAAAGCTTGGTCAAATGGTTAAAATGTTGAATCGCTAAAATCTCAGTTGGCACCATTAATGCCGATTGAAGATTTGCTGTATAGGCTGCATACATCGCAAGCGCGGCAATAACCGTCTTACCACTTCCAACATCTCCTTGCAGCAATCGATTCATATGCCTTGGCTGTTTTAAATCCAGTAAAATTTCGGCTAACACCAGACTTTGTGCACCTGTCAATTCAAAGGGAAGCTGATTAATCTGCGTATCAACTCTCACAGGGTCGTAATGAATTGCCGCACCCGCAACTTCTTGCCGATCAAGATAACTCAAACCCTGCAAACGAAGCTGAAAAAGCAAGAACTCCTGATACTTCATTCGTCTAGTAGCTTGATGATAGTCTGTTTCACTATTTGGTAAATGCAGCGCCTTAACTGCCGAAGGATAGGACATTAAGCGATACTTCTCTAGTAAAAACTTCGGTAGAACTTCTTCAAAAAGCGCCGCATAGCCTAGTTTAATTGCCTGCCTGACTAACTTTTCAAGCTCGCTTTGCTTAACGTTTTTATTCGTGTGATAAATGCCTTGAAAATCGTCCGCCTTAAATTGCCCACCTAGAATTTTTAAACCCGTCAATGCCTTTCTGGTATCGTCCCATTTGCCAAAGATAACCGCTTGATAGCCTGATGCCACTTTATCCTTAAGATAGGGCTGATTGAAGAACGAAACAGTAACAATCGCAGCCTCCTGCTTAATCTTAAAGCTCAATTTACTTTTCCTTCGTCCATAATAGTTAACGACCGGCTCTGTAACAACTGTTCCAATCAAAACCGCTTTTTCGCCATCAATCAAATCATAAACGCTTTTTCTAGCAAAATCCTCGTAGCGAAAGGGGAAATTCAATAATAAGTCTTCAATTGTTTTGATATTTAAACTCGCAAGAGCTTCTAGTTTCTTTGGACCAACGCCTGCTAAAACGCCAACTGAGTCCTCCAGTTTCATCAATCATTCCTCCTTTGGCGGCTTTAATAACGCCAAAATACGATTAAGTTCTTCTAAATCAGCATAGGATAGCTCGATTTTCCCCTTCGTATCACTTCCTTTTATCACAACCGTTGTTCCAAAATGTTTCTTTAAATCCTCCTCAACCTCAGCTAAAAAGATATTTTCCTCCCTTAGCTTAGTTGATTTGCCCGCTTGCTTCAATCTAACGATTGCCTCCAGCTGCCTGACCGTCAACCCCTGCTCTATCGCCTGCTTTGCCAAATCAAGCTGTTGCGCTTTTGTTTTTAACGCAAGCAATGTTCTCGCTTGTGCATTTGATAGCTCCCCTGTTTTAAGCGACATCTGTACCTCTTTAGGCAAGGATAAAAGTCGTAGCATATTCGTTAAATAAGCCCTTGACTTGCCGACTCTTTGCGCTAGCTTCTCATGTGTCAGCTGTTGATTTGCTAAGATATTTTGGTAAGCGACCGCTTCTTCAATCGGATTTAAATCCTCTCTTTGAATATTCTCCAAAAGCGCAATAGTTTCCACTTCCGCAACATCATATGACCGAATAATTGCCGGAATCCTCGTCTTGCCCGCCAATTGACTGGCACGAAAACGCCGCTCTCCCGCAACAATTTCATAGCCAAAAACGCTTGACGGTTTAACAATAATCGGTTGAATAACTCCAAATTTCCGAATAGATTGTGCTAAGCTTTCCAGCTCCTTTGTATCAAAATCTACTCGTGGCTGCTTTGGATTACGCCTAATTTCTTCAATTGATAACATCACTATCTCACTCATAACATTTTTACCCTTTCCGTATTGTATATAACGTTAGTTTAACACAAAGATAATCAGTGAACGTGTCTATGACTCAAAAAAATCCAAGTCATAAGAAATAGGCAAAAAACTCCCCACTTTAGAATTGGCTATAAATGAAAACAGATAGAAAACTTAGAAAAGCTCGCTATCTGTTATTGTTCTGAAAGAAACTTTTGGGTCAGCTTCAATTTTAATCCAAATAAGCTTGTGCTATGCTCTGTTTTTTTGTGATTCAATAGCCGTCCCAAAGCTGATTGTTAGATTCGGAATTCTGCTGCTATCAGCCTCTACCAGCTTATCGTTTGGCACCTCTAACTCACTGTCAGCACTCCGTCTCCAAACAATCACGATATCATGCGTTTTTACAGCATTAGTCGGAAAATCTAACTCGAAGCTAGCATTAATTGCCAACAGCTGGTGCTCAAACAAGCTATCATCGCCACTAGCAGCTATTAAGCCATTTTGTAAAGGGAGAGCTATTGATGTTGCCTTATCATCACGCTGCGTATACTGATAAACGCCATCGGTATCAGTAATCACTGGCGGACCATCCCTTCCTAAAAGTGTCGGATCCACTAGTATAGCAAATTGTATCTTATCCAAAAGCAATTGATCTAGCTCAGAATTATCCTGCTCAAGCGCCAATATTGGACGAACGACGCCATGGCTGTCCGTTGGCTGCGCTATCTTGGTCGCAAACGTCACTTTTTTTGTATCCTTACTAACAAAATTTTGATTTGTTAAACGAATGATTTTATAGCCCCATGTCCCTGCCACCAAGCTATCAACAGCCTTATCATCTCCTAATTGCAAAGCTAAAGCTTCTGACTTCTTTGAAGTATCACTTAGATTTCCGGAATATATTTTATCGAATAAATGAGTTGAGTCCATAACCATACCAACATTCCACAGTACTACATTAGTGCCAAAGTTATCTGTTACCACTCCAGAAGATGATATTTCTGAAGTATACTTGGCATATGTTCCTGCGAAGATACCAATAGATGAAATCGAAAAAAGAATACTGAAGATAATAATCTTACGTTTGTTAAATCTTAAACGACTCATAAGCTTCGTCCTTTCTAGTGACCTAAACGCTCTCTTAAGCTGAAAAATTTTACTATCGATTATCTAGCACAAAACATCTCAATGCTAGCCACAAAGTCAAAAGATTTTTACAGTATTCTATCATATCTTTAAATAAAACGAAAACAAAAAGGAAACTTCGTTCATTTTTGCCACTGTGCTTATTGAAAGCTTTGCGCTATAATGAGCAAAGAAAGCTAAATCAAGCACATGGAGTATATCATGACAAGGAAACAACCAAAATATAGACAGATTATGAATGAAATCACAGCCAAGATTAAGTCTGGCGAATTTCCAAGCTCAAGTCGCCTGCCAAGCGAGAGAGTGCTCGCTAAGCAGCTGTCTGTCAACCGTTCAACTGTTATCAGAAGCTACGAGGAGTTGACCTCTTTAGGTATCTTGAAACGAAAACGAGGTAGCGGTACTTATGTTAGCTCAGATTACAATCCAATCTCTATCGGACAAACTAATTGGTATCAAATGATTAGTGCGCAGCATTTTACTAAGAAACATTATTATCAAAATAAGATCGAAAACAATAAATACGGGGCAATGGATTTATATACGGGGGAACTATCATCTGATTTGATTCCAAATTTCAATTTTCCTGCTTTTGACTGGGCGAATATTGCGCAGAAAAATCAAGATACCTCTGGCTTAATTGATTTAAAATTGGCTGTTTGTCAGCATTTGGCACAACAAAATATCCAAGTCACCCCAGAGGAAGTCCTGATAACCAGCGGTGCAAGGCAGGCATTGTTCTTACTTTTGCAGGTCTTGCTTTCTCCAGGAGATGCTGTAGCAATCGAAAATCCTTCATTTCTCCATGACTTACCATTGTTTCAGACAGCCGGAGTTAAAGCAATTAAGATTCCACTTAATTTAGAAAATGAATCAATCGACCTCCTCCAGCTAGAAGAACAGCTGCACAAAATAAAGCTTTTAATCTTAAATCCAAATTTTCATAATCCAACAGGAATGACTCTAAGCCTTGCCAATCGCAAAAAGCTAATTGCACTTTGCCAAAGCTATCAAGTACCGATTATTGAAGATGACGTCTTTCAGTTATTTAATTTCTCAAGGCAAAAAATCCAAACGCTAAAGAGCTTAGATACCAAAAATGTCATTTACTTAGGTTCATTATCCAAGCTACTTGGTAAAAACATCAATATCGGCTGGTGTGTTGCTCCTGATTTCATCGTTAATAAGCTGGCTGCTGCGCGTGAATTAATGGATTTTAACTTAAATATTTTCCCACAAATGATTGCCGCAGAGGCATTTAATTCTCCGCAATTTGATGAAAAAATCAAGCAGCTTAATCTTAGCCTGCTTGATAAATACCAACAGACCTTAAGCTTTTTACATCAGTTTCCTAAATGGCAAGTAAGCTTAATAAAGGGCGGTTTATACCTCTGGCTAACTTATCAACGAGAGCTTTCAGTTGATGAATATGACTTGTTTTTACAGGAAAAACTCCTCATTGCGCCAAGCTTCTTATTTGAAGATAAGTATGATGCGCTTCGAATTAATTTTACGCGAATTGATGATTTCGCGATTTTTAAGGAACGGTTTGCCAGCGTAAATGCTAAGCTTTCAAATAGAGTACATTCCCCTAGCTAAAACAGCTCTCTCCTCAAATTCAGACATCAGCTGAGCTTAGGAGAGAGTTTATTAATTATTTTTAGTGGCTGGGCGCACATAAAAGTGACGTTTACTGATTGTTTCCCTCCTCTTAATCCACAATGCTTGCAGGACCGAAGCGACATTTCAGCATGAATTGAGGGTGCAAGGAAATTATCCATTCGACAAATCTCGCTAGTATCGACAGCATCAGTCGTCTAACGATTAGCCATGCGAGCCATTTTTAGAGTGCCGAATCACTGGGAAGGTCAAGTTCAAAGGTGCTTGCCGTCTGAAAATGGTGCAAATGCTGGATTCTCTTACTCAACCAGTATTTTCTTCCGTTTATTCATCTGACGTTTTCATTATTTTTTATATTTCTGTTGCAGCTCAGCAATGAAATTCATCGCTTCAAGCGGGGTTGTATTCATTAGATTAAAGCTTTCGATTGCTTGCTTAAGCTCATCATCTGCTGGGGCAAATAGCTGCAATTGTTCCTCTTTTTTCACTAGCTGCTCTACCTTGCCGCTATCATTTTCCAACTCATCAAGAATTACCTGTGCACGTGCTAAAACTGCTTGTGGTAAGCCTGCAATTTGAGCAACATGAATTCCGTAGCTTTTATCCGCAGGTCCTGCAACCATTTTATGCAAAAAGGTGACTGTCCCATTTTCCTCCAAAGTGGAAACATGGACATTTTTCAAGCCATCTAGTGTTTCACCTAGAACTGTCAGCTCATGATAATGCGTTGAAAATAGCGTTTTTGCTCCGATATGATGATGTAGGTATTCAATGATTGACTGGGCAAGCGCCATACCGTCATAGGTAGCAGTACCGCGCCCCAACTCATCAAAGAGGATTAAGCTTTGGCTAGTAGCATGGCGAACAGCCCGATTTGCCTCCATCATCTCAACCATAAAGGTAGACTGTCCTGAGATTAAATCGTCACTGGCACCAATTCTCGTATAAATCGCATCAAATATCGGCAGAACTGCTGAATCACTTGGTACAAAGCTACCAATCTGTGCCATGATAACCATCAAAGCAAGCTGACGCATATAGGTTGATTTCCCCGACATATTTGGTCCGGTAATCAGCTCAATTGTTTCATTCTCGCGCATTTCAATCGAATTTGGAATGTATTGATTGGCGCCTAATACCTTTTCGACAACAGCATGGCGCCCCTCTTTGATGTCAATAACCTTGCCAAATTCAACCATTTCAGGTTTTGTATATTGATAGTTTTCTGCAACCTTGGCAAAGCTTTGCAGACAATCTACCTCAGCAAGCGTCAATGCCAATTGCTGAAGCGGAGCAATAAAACGTTCAACCTGCGCACGAATCTCTAAAAATAAGCGGCGTTCCAAATCAGATGATTGATCTCTTGCTTCTAAAATCGTGCCTTCAAGCTTAGCAAGCTCCCCTGTACCGAAGCGCTCCGAGTTCTTTAGCGTTGCTTTGCGGTAAAAATACTCCGGAATCTGCGAGAGATTAGACTGTGTGACATGAAAATAGTAGCCGTCTTTGCGGTTATAATCAATCCGAAGATTTTTAATCCCCGTATTCTCCCGCTCCTTTTGCTCAATTTCGCTAATCCATTTGGCACCATTATTCATCGCCTCACGGAAAACATCTAGTTCAGCATTAAATCCAGCCTTAATTACACCACCGTCAGTAATTGTATTATTTGCTTCATCATCAATTCCATTTTCAATCAGAGAAACAAGCTCCGGCAATGCTTCCAATGCTGCTGTCAACCGTTCAAGTGACGTATCAGCAATACTTTCAAGAATGGCTTTAATCCGTGGCACTTGGTATAAAGAATGTTTTAATTGTAATAAATCCTTTGGATTGGCATTCCCAAAAGCAACACGACTTGCTAGGCGTTCAAGGTCATAGACTCCCTTTAAGCTCTCCTCTAAATCGCTACGCTCAAAGAAATGCTCTAGCAGTGTCGCAACAATTGCTTGCCTTGCTAAAATCTGTGAACGACTAATCAACGGACGCTCAATCCACTGTCTTAATAATCGAGTACCCATTGCCGTCTTCGTTTCGTCTAAAAGCCAAAACAGCGTTCCCTGTTTTTTACCATGGCGAATCGTTTTCGTCAGCTCCAAATTGTACCTTGAAAAATAATCAAGCTTTAAAAACTGCTCAGCAGCATAAATCTTAACCGGTTTAATATGCGGTAATTGGCGCATTTGGGTCGTGCTGACATAGCCTAAAAGTAAGCTTAGAACACTTTGATACATTTCGTCAGAATCTTCAAGCAAACAAGATAGCTCTCCTGTGAGCATTTCAATACTTCGTGTTGAAATCAAAATGTTCAAACGCTTCTTAATCACTTCCAAATCAATCATCAAGGCTTCGTCTAAGACGAGCTCCTTGGTATTTAAATTAAGACATTCGTTGATAACCTCGTCCAAATCATTAAGATACGTTGCCTTTAATTCTCCAGTAACAAGATCAACATAAGCAAAAGTAAAATTCTCGCCATATCTAGCTGCTGCCGTCAGAAAATTATTGCTCGTTTGATCGTCATTATCCACCACCGTTCCCGGTGTAAGAACCTGAACAACCTCACGCTTAACAACACCTTGTGCAAGTTTTGGGTCTTCCATCTGCTCAGCAATCGCAACCTTATAGCCTGCTGCCACCAGCTGATCAATGTAAATCTGTGCAGAATGATGTGGCACACCCGCCATTGGTATTGGAATCTGTGCATTTTTATTGCGACTGGTCAAGGTTAGCTCTAAAAGATGTGCCGCCTTAGTCGCATCATCATAAAATAATTCGTAAAAATCTCCCATTCTAAACATCAAAAAAGCGTCTGGATAATCCTTCTTAATATCTAAATATTGCTGCATTCCCGGAGAAATTTTTTCTTTTGCCATTATAATCACCTTAATTAAATTATTTATCTTCCAAGCTTTGATTAATCTCAAATTCAAGCTTTTCAGCGATGTAGTGCAATAAATCATTGACATCCTTTAGCTCTTTTCGATAGCTAATAACCAATGGATGCTGATTAATTTGCTCATTTAACTCGTCTGCCTTTTGGTTTGCAATTTTCGCAGCACTCTTTTTATCAATTCGTTGATACAAGACTGCATCCTTTTGCGCACGCTCAAGCTCAGCCGTCCACTGTTTGATTTGTTCGTTGTCCTCAAGTTTTTTGGCAACAGCTTTAAATGCCACAATTTCCTCGAAGTCTGATAAATAAGTCGTCAAATCTGATAATCTTGCTTTGATTTTTTCATCTAAAACACTCATGATTTCCCTCTACTTAGCTATTTTAATGTCCAACCACCGTCTAGCGGAACGATAACTCCCTGAAGGTAGTCCGAGCTTTTACTTGCCAGAAAAAGCGTCAAATCAGCAACCTCAGAAGCTTTCCCCCAGCGCTTAAGCGGTGTTAATTCAGCAACCTCTAGAGCAAGCTTGCCATCTCCTGCAAAATCTTTTAGATTCATCGGTGTTTCTATCGCTCCCGGGGCAATCGCATTGACCTTAATTCCTCTAGCTGCGTAGTCCAGTGCTAATTGCTTAGTAAATCCAGCTAGAGCATGCTTACTGGTTGTATAGCTTATCCCGCCGCCGCCAGCAACAAGGCTAGCAATCGAGCACATATTTACAATGACTCCTCTCTTCCGCCTGAGCATACTCGGCAAAAAATGCTTAGTCGTAACAAAAATACTAACAAGATTGACCGACAAAGTCGCACGAAAATCTGCCAAATCTGTCATCTCCAATGAACGATAATCATCTAAAACGCCTGCAGTATTGAGCAGAATATCTATTACTTCAATCTGCTCTAGCACCACTTCAAGCGCCTTGGTTTCACGTAAATCTATCTGAAAAAAATGAAAATCGCAGGAAAGCTCATACGGCATAGGTGCTTTATCTAGTCCATAAACAATTGCGCCTTGGTTCAGAAAAGCCTTAGCCTGTGCCAAACCAATCCCACTTGCACACCCTGTCACTAAGACACGCGCACCCTTAAATTCTGTAAATATCATGAATCAGCCTCTTCAGCTTCAACAATCACCCAATCGTCTGCCAGACAATCGCAAACCGTCGGACTCCACATTGAATAACCCTCTCCGTCGCCTGACACATTAATCAAAAAATAAGGCGTGACAGTTAATTTTTCACCGCTTTCTAGCGTGATTGAATCAAAAATTGCGACAAAGTTTTCAGCACCACCCCAGCCTTTCGTCCGAACAGCACGTGCGCCTGCCTTTAATTTTGGTAATACCTCTTCAAAAGTCATCTGATCCTCCTTTTAGATAAAAAAGCGAGACGATTGTCCCACTTTATCTACTAAACAATTAAGAACACTTGGCAAGCTGTTCTTAATCCATGAGAACAATAAAGCCGACTAGCAGCCCTTAGAATTTGCAAGCATACTCGTAGCCGCTAGTCGCTGTGCTTCATTCCTCACATTTAACCAATAATCGAGCCATTTACAACATTAGGCGCCTTAACAATCGTTAATCCATTCTCGTCCTCAGCCGATAAAATCATGCCTTGACTCACCTTACCACGAATTTTTCTTGGTTTTAGATTGGCAACAATCACAACTTTCTCTCCTACCAAAACTTCAGGTTCTGGATAATATTCTGCAATTCCTGAGAGAATTTGCCGATGCCAAGCATCTCCGGCATCTAATCTAAACTGCAAAAGTTTATCTGCTCCAGCAACCTTCTCTACTGCGATCACCTCAGCGACCTTTAGCTCGACCTTATCAAAATCTTCAAACTTTACTGGCACATCTTTTACAGAGGTTAGTTCAACCTCCTCTGGAATCCATTCCTTTTTGACCTCAACACCAGACATTTGTTGCTTGATATAAAAAACTTCCTCCTCAACATCTAAGCGTGGGAAAATAGGTTCGCCCTTTTCAATCACGACTTCGCCATTTGTTAACCAACCAAATTGCAAATCAATCAGGCTAGGGGTTTCCTTAATTCCAAGCTGGTCTAGGATTGCCCTTGGCGTTTGGGTTAGAACTGGCTGAATTAAAACTGCAACTGCGACCAAGCTCTCAGCCAAATGCACTAGCACGCTATCAAGCTCCGCTGCTCTTTGCTCATCTTTTGCCAAAAACCACGGTGTCGTTTCATCAATATATTTATTAGCGCGTGAGATAATATCCCAAATCTCTCCAAGCGCCACATTAAACTCTAAATTATCAAACGCTTGATGATATTTCCTGATTGAGCCAGAAACCTTAGAAGCTAAGCTGTCATCAAATGCCGTCACACTACCTTTATAAGCCGGAATGACCCCAACACGATATTTATTAATCATTGCAATCGTCCGATTTAGGAGATTTCCTAAATCATTTGCCAAATCAGAATTAACACGTGATATGAAATCCTCTGGCGTAAAGACACCGTCACTACCAAAAGGCACCGCACGCAATAGGTAATAGCGCAAAGCGTCCAAGCCAAATCGCTCAACCAGCATTTCTGGATAGACAACATTTCCTTTTGATTTAGACATCTTCCCGTCACGCATCAAAAGCCAGCCATGCCCAAAGACCTGCTTAGGCAAAGGTAAGCCTAATGCCATCAGCATAATCGGCCAATAAATCGTATGGAATCGAACAATCTCCTTACCCATCATGTGAATATTTGCAGGCCAGTATTTTTGATAAAGACTATCGTCATCAGTTCCGTAGCCAAGCGCTGAGATATAGTTGACCAATGCGTCAATCCAGACATAGACAACGTGCTTTGGATTGGACTTAACCGGAATGCCCCAACTAAAAGTCGTTCTAGAGGCTGCTAAATCCTCAAGACCCGGCTTGATGAAATTGTTAATCATCTCATTTTTCCGCGACTCAGGCTGAATGAAATCAGGGTGTTGGTTGTAATACTCAAGCAGTCGATCGGCATATTTGTTCATTTTGAAGAAATATGACTCCTCTTTAACCCATTCAACCTCGTGCCCGCTCGGTGCTAGTCCACCGATTACAACACCTGATTCGTCCTTAAAGACCTCAGCAAGCTGTGTTTCAGTGAAAAATTCTTCATCAGAAACAGAATACCAACCGGCATATTCTCCCAGATAGATGTCCCCTTGCGCTAATAGCTGCTCAAAGATTTTCTGCATTGCTTCTTCATGCTCTTTATCGGTTGTTCGGATAAATTTATCATAGCTGATATCTAGCAATTGCCATAATTCTTGAATTTCCTTAGCCATACCGTCCACATATGCCTTGGGAGTAATACCAAGTTCTGCTGCCTTTTGCTCAATTTTCAGACCATGCTCATCTGTTCCGGTTAGATAAAAGACATCAAAATCCATCAAGCGCTTGTAACGCGCCATGGCATCACAGGCAATCGTTGTATATGAATTACCGATATGCAGCTTTCCAGATGGGTAATAAATCGGCGTAGTGATATAAAAAGTTTTCTTAGACAAAACATTTCCTCCTGTTATTTTTATGTTCTAATAATAACACAAAAGACGAAACTTGCGCTAATAATTCTTAATCTATCATTTTTCAAGCTTTCAACGTTCAGCTTGTAATCATATGAGTAAATCACACAGACGACAAAAAAGACTGAAAGATTGGTTGCTAAGCCATTGCCCAGTCTTAAATTATTGCTCGTAATATCTGGGAGCCAATGCGCTAACAGCTAGAAAAACGGTCATTTTCTGAAGATTCGCAAAGCAAATGCCCCCATTTTCTATGCCGTTAAACGCTGCTGCCAACTTTCAGCTACTTTGGCAATATCGGTTTATTTTTCCTTCATCGCCTGATAATCTTGATTTGCCTTGAGCTGTTGATTGACCGCTTTGACTTCTTTTTTGGCAAGCAGAAACAGTAAGACCCAAATCAACAGATAAACCGCCAAAAATTGGTAGAAAAAAACTAAATAGCTGCCAAACGTCGCAAAAAAATTTCGATTAAAATGATAATTGATTACTAAGGCTGTTCCGCCGGTCAAGAAAAAATGCAGCACAAATGCCGATAAATCATTCAATGCTTCAATTTTAAACAAGTAAGTATACAGGGAAATTAGCCCACCTGCAAAGATAACAACCAACAAATCTAACCGAGAGTAGCTTATCTTTTCTTGATAAAAGAGGGGAACACTCAGCGAAAAAAAGACACTAAAGCCGATACCAATCATTATACGCCGCAATAAACCTTTTAATTTAATCATGATTTAAAATCCTTTCTTTGAGATTTTTCCAATATCTGCGACTAATATGCATGTTCTCGCCACTTTTTAGCCTTGCCGTCATATTACCCGAAAAACTACTTTCGACCTTTTCTAGATAAGCTAGGTTGATGATTGTATTTCTTGAAATGCGCATAAACTGATTTATTGGAAGCTCTGCCTCCATTTGACTCAAGGTTTGCCGAAAAGTAATTGTTTGATCTGTAAGATGTACGGTCGTATAATCTCCAAATACCTCAAGCCACCGCATATCCGCAAACATGATTTGGTAAATCTCCCCATCAGTCTGTAAGATATAAGAGGCATATTGATCATCAAAGTCAGCAATATAGCTAATCAATCGTTTAACCCCAGCCGTCTTCTCCAACGCTTCGACAGTAATGCGAAGCTCCTCTTCTGCCGCACTTTTCTTAAATAAAATCTTCACCCTAACACTCCTTGATACAGGCAAGAATTTCCTAACCTGCTGTATTTTCACTCAATAAATCTATCATGACGAAAGAAGTCCCAAACGTCAAGAACTCATTCACAAATAATAAAATCATTTGTATCAGCTTTATTTGAATTTTTTGGGTAAATGATTGACAATGACAAAAATCAAACTAGTTATTCCTAAGAATGCAAGAAAATAAAATGCCTGTTCTGTGAATTCATAGCTCGGCTTACTCCAGTTTTCAATCAATGAATTACGGAACACCTCAAAAGGAATAAACTTGCTGATTTGTTTAGCTAAACCGGAAAGCTGAAAATTAACAATCGTTCCGGTTAGAATCCCAATCCCGAAGTAAACAAACAGCGCAATCCCTTGAACTATTGCAAATCCTTTTGAAAACCAAGCAATTGTAAACGATAGAAAATAAAATGATGTCGTCAAAAATAGTGTGCCCGCAATTATATTGATGATCGTAGATAAAGAAGCCGGTGGTAATGGCAGGTAATTAAATAAAACCACCGAATAGATAAAAGTAACAGCTAGACATAGACTGGTAATCGAAATAAATTTACTAACCATCTGCTTCGTTTGTGAATAGCCAAATAAAATCAAACGTGTAGATACACCTCTTTCAATGTCTTTAGCAAATGCGATAGTGAATGGTAAAATAACCAAACCAAGCGGAATCAGCGGCAGACAGGTCGCAAATAAAGTTTTTGCCATTTCTTGATTTTCTAACAATGATTTTGTCTTGTGAAAGTTGCCGATGACAATTATTAGCGGAAGTAAACCACCCACAATCATTCCAACGCTGTAACCCAATGTATTTTTCAATTCAAATTTAATATAATGTAACATCTTGATATCTCCTTAATTTCGATTATTGTGAACTGCATTAGAATAAATAAGTTCAATGCTTTTATCAGAAATAATAAATTTCTTTCCTAGCTTCACTAGGCTTTCAGCAAATGATTGCTGCGCTTTTTGACTATCACAAGAAATTGCATAATAGCTACCTTTTTCACTTTTCAATAATTTATACTGATTGATGTCAATTCCTGATATATCCTCTAAAATAATTGCTGAATAACCAACATACTTTTTAAACAGATAAGTTATATCGCCAAAATCAACAACTTGACCTTGGTCAATAATCAATAATTTATTAGCTAACTTTTCAAGTTCATCAAAATAATGCGTGATAAATAACAATGCCGCAGATTTTTCAGAATACCAATCGGATATCTTTTTCATTAACTTATTTCTAGTTTCAAAATCTAATCCGGTTGTCATTTCATCAAAACAAGTAACCGGCGTGTCTTGATATAACACCATAATCAAGGTCAATCTCTGCTTGTGACCACCGGATAAATTTGCATATTTCTTCTTTAGATTTTTTTCAAAATCAAAGAAACGTACTAATTCTTGCAGCTTATGATTGTGTTTGTAACTCGTTTTAAGCAGTCCCTCAAGAATTGTTTGACAATTAACTACATCAGGATAACTATTCTCTTGCAGATGAACGGCAATTTCACTTGGCTTTTCAACTGCACCGGTATATCTTACTTGGTCGGTTAAAACCTTCACTAGGGTTGACTTCCCTGCGCCATTTGCTCCAATAATTCCTACAAAATCGCAGCTCTTAATTTCATATTCTCCTTGCAGATTTAGAGCGGTAAAATCACCATAGCGAACTGTCACATTTTTTAATTTAATCATCTTACATCCTTTCTATATTTAAACCAAACGACCAACTTTCAAAAACACTCAAGGAAGCCTTGAATAAAATCATTACTATCTTTATTTCCTATTCTACCGATTTTTATCGTCAAGCAAAGCAGACTGCGGCAAGTGGTCTAAAAGTTGCGATAAGTGGTTCTTTGAAAAATTAGCTAGTAAGCCTTGACAGCAACACGCTTTTTTATTACATTAAATGATAGTGATATGCCGCTTTAGCTCAGTTAGGTAGAGCACCACCATGGTAAGGTGGGGGTCACCGGTTCAAGCCCGGTAAGTGGCTTAAAGGCAAAAAAGCCTGCCTTAATATAAGTCAAGCTCTGATTTCAGCCAAGCTGCTGGTTCATTTTTCATCACACCGTACCACAAATTTTTAAACCTGCTAATCAAACCATGAATAATATCCAATTGTTAAGCAAAAAACATTGCATGAAACCTTACTCGTTTCGTACAATGTTTTTTCTTGAATTGACCTGTATCATTCCAAAATAAAATCGGTGAAATTATAAGCTTTAATTTTGGCTTTTTAGAGCCAAGTGACTTTTAAGAAAGCATTCGCTTAGCACTTCTTCTAAATTTATTTTCTATCCGCATGGTAGAAGAATTTATAAAGTAAGATACAAAGAATTGGTAAAATTCCTGCAACGAGATAAACTTGTTGGAAAGTTAAAAGTGTCCTTAATTCACCCAAGATATAAGGACCGATACCTAGACCTAAATCTAAACCTATAAAGTAAGTTGATAGCGCAATCCCAATTCGGTGCTTATCGCTGACTGTTTTAAGACAAACTGCTTGCCCATTCGACATGAATGTCCCATAACCAAGACCAATTAAAGCGCCAGAAATGAGTAACATCCAACCTGCATTTGTGATACTTAATAAAGCTAAGCCGAGGGTTAAGAACATGTAACTCGGATACATCACAAAACGCTCACCGTATTTATCAAAAATCTGCCCTGACAGTGGCCTAGTTGCAGTAATCACCAAAGCATAAACGACAAAGAAGAACGAGCTCGCTTCAACTAAATGAATTACCTTTGCATAAGATGAAAGAAATGCCAAAACGCTAGAGTATGAAAGCCCCATTAAAAACGCCATTGAGGCAATGAAGATAACCTTTTTCTCAATAAAACTATCCAAACCTCTTTTACTTAATGTCGCGCGGTGCATTTCAGATAATTCAATATTTTTAACCGGAAAGGCAAAACACGCTACAGTCGTTAAGACAATCAAGACAATTGAGAAGATAATAATGAAATGAAAATTGGTAAGATTTAATAACACCATACCAAGAAACGGCCCGATTGCAGCGGCTAAGCTTGTGCTTAAGCCATAGTAATTAATGCCTTCACCATGACGAGATTTCGGAATATAAGCCGTAACAATCGCATTGGTCGCAGTTGATACCGTCCCGTAGCCAAAACCATTTAAGAAACGTACAAGATACAGCATTGGAATGACTGGAATATATAGATAGGCAATCGTTGTTGCCAGATAGAACAATGCACCGTAGCGCAAAACAGCTTTTCTACCAACAAGCTCCAGCTTCTTACCAACAAACAAGCGTGCCAAAAGCGTGCCAATGATATAAATGCCAGAAGCAAGACCAGCTTGCCCTAGCGTTGCATGAAGATTGTCCTGTGCGATAACAGCAATAATGACCATTAACAAGTAATAAACTAAATAAACAATGAAATTGATAATCGTGATACTAATAAAACCTTTATTGAATAATTTTTCCTTAACGTTTTCCAATTTGATCCTTACTCCTTAATCTGTTTGATAAATAGAATATAGCCAGCTACATATGTTAACTATAGTAGTGGAATTTTAACATCTTTTCCCCATATTGTAAATGAATAGCATAAAAGTTGCCTCGCTTCTCACTAAATCATCTGCTTCACCGAGCCGTAAAAAGAACATGCGAGAACTGTTTTTATTCAACAAAATCCCTTCAAAAAAGAACCTAGTAAACAGGAAATATTTACTTTTAATTTCTTCGCCGTCATCAAAGCTGTTTGATTAATTCTCAAGCAATAGTGGCGATTGCCAAGGATTTTCGGACACTGACACTCAGCAATCAAGAACAGCTTCCAGCTTCTGTCCGTAAAAAACAAAGCTACGAGCGCTTAATATGCGATAAAAAATGAGTATCTGGCTGTTTGTTGAAAAAACTCACAGTCATTATTATCTGACGAAAAATAGGCGCTATGACATTAGAATAAACAACGAGCCAAACACTCACGAGAACTAAAATCTCCCATGAATATTTGGCTCAGCCTTTTTATACGCTATTTTATTTCCAGTTTATCAAACCATGAAGCAGCCGTTTCTGCCAATACAACATTTAGCTCTTCAATATTTTTTCTACCTTCGCTTCGCAACCAAGCAACAGCCACTTCTTCTCCTGAGACAGCATAAGGTTCGACTCCGTTAGCCCAAGTCGCCCGACCACATAAGACACCATTGAAGGTTGAGCCCGCTTCTTTTGCAAAACGCAGTGTCTCACGAAATAGCTGTGAACTAACTCCTGCGCTCAAAAAGATAAACGGTAAATCTGTTGCTTCACTTTGTTCCTTGAAGTAATTCTGTGCTTCTTCACGTGTGTAGCAAGCGATTTCTCCATACCCCTCGACAAAATTCATATTGACTGGCACTTCGACCTTCAATACATCGACGTTGTAACGAGGCTCAGAAAACACCTTCATCATTTCGATGACTTTTCTCGGCTTCACCTTGGCATAATCTTCACTACTGCTATCTGAAATTTCTGCATCATAGCTGACAAGCTCTAAGAAAAACGGTAAATTTTCCGCTACACATTCGCTACCAATTCGTTCGATAAATGCGTGCTTTTGTTCATTGATTGCTTCATCTTCATCAATATCATAATAAAGTAAAAACTTGCAGGCATCCGCTCTAGCTTCTTTCAACCGTTTGACTGACCAGACATTCAAACTATCAGGCAGACGACCGGGAACCGTTGTATCGTAACCGGTTTTTTCATACGCCAGCAATAAACCACTTGAAGCAGCACGTACTTGCGAAGCCGGCAGACCATACTCAGGATCTAACAGGATTGACGTTGCGTACGGTGTCAATTCCTGTGAAACCAAGCTCTTAAATGCTTCAATATCCTTTTGAACTGTAGCTTTTCCGGCAGCTTGAAACATTTTTTTCAATGCGCCTCGCTGATCGATCGCCAGCGCACCGATTACGCCCTGAGTGTTGCTGGTATTCTTCATCTTCTCATATTTTTCCTGACTGATTTTTCTCATCTTCTAGTCTCCACCCAAATATTTCGTTAATCGGTCATTCAACGCTTTCGGTGTCTGCGCCGCTGCAAATTGTTCCTTGAATTCTTGCTTCATCAGCATACGAGCAATTTTCGACAGCAGCCGCAGATGTGTCGTTCCTGCCTCTCCATCTGGAATGAACAATGTAATCGCATAACGGATTGGTTGTCCATCCAAGCTATCCCACTCTACGCCTTCTGTGAAGCTGACAATTATCACACTCGGCTGAGTGATTGCGGCGCTCTTCGCATGCGGGATTGCAAAACCGTCCATCATTCCTGTCGTGCCTTCCGACTCTCTTAGCTCCAATGCATCAAACACCGCCTGAGATGTTCCCGCAATACCTAATGCCACTGCCTTCTCTGCCAAGAAATGAAAAACATCTGTTTTATTGTCATAACTCTGATTTAAAAAAATGTGATTTTCTGAAATCATTTCCTGTATTTTCCTCCTATTGGTTGCAGACCAAAATTCTTCCATCTGCCTTATTTCTTTATGTATAAGTTGACTGCTGAACAGCGATTGGGTTGTTTATGCTGCCGCCTTCTCTACTCTGCGTTTTTGAATCATGCCTAAAATCACACCACCAACGATTGAACCAGCTAAGATGGCAACGACCCAAAGCAGCCCGTGTGTCACTACCGGAAGAACCAGAAAACCACCATGTGGAGCTGGCACTTGCACCTTAAACATATAGGTCAAGACAGCCGCAATCGAAGAGCCTAGCATCATCGTTGGCAAGACACGAATCGGGTCTTTTGCTGCAAACGGGATCGCACCCTCAGTAATGTGTGTACTACCTAAAATAATATTGACTAATCCAGCGTTACGATCATTTGTATCAAAATATTTTCCAAATAAAATCACAGCAACACCTGTAATTAGCGGCGGCGCAATACATGCCGCAGAAACTCCAGCCATGAAGCTGGTATTTCCCTCAGCAAGTAAGGCTGTACCAGTGACATAGGCTGCTTTGTTGATAGGACCGCCCATATCAAACGCACACATACAACCAACAAGAACCCCCAAGATTAACGGGCTTGAATTTTGGAAGCCTGCCAGAAAGTCCATCATTGTCTGATTAATTGAAGACATTGGCTCAGAAACCAGCATCATCACCGTCCCTGTAATAAATACTCCCAAAACAGGATATAAGAAAATTGCTTTTAGCCCGTCAAGAGATTTTGGTAAGGAGCTGAATACTTTCATCAAGCCTAAAATGACATAACCCGCTAGAAATCCAGAGACGATTCCCCCAAGAAATCCTGTGCCGCCATTAGATGCGACTAACCCACCAACGAAACCAACCACGAGCCCTGGACGTTTCGCAATGCCTTCTGCAATAAAGGCTGACAAGATTGGCACCATCATACCCATTGCCAAGCTGCCAATGTCCTTTAGCTGTGCTGCAAACTGATTGTATTGGCTGCTGCTTGGATCAGCAGAATAGATACCGAATAAAAATGAAATGGCAACTAAGAACCCACCACTTACCACGAAAGGCAGCATATGAGAAACACCATTCATCAAATTTTTATAAATGCCATGCCCGATACCCGAAGAGCCCTTTGCTTCAGTAGACTCTTTTACATCAGACTGCGTATCTGCTCCCTTTTTGATTATTCCTTTACCAGCCAAGGCGTCCTCAATCAATTGATCCGGCTCCTTGATTCCCTTGCTCACCGATACCTCGATTACGCGTTTTCCAGCAAAGCGTTCTACTTGTACATCTTTGTCAGCTGCGATGATTACAGCATCTGCCGCCGCAATTTCCTCATTCGTCAATGCATTTTCTATACCGACCTGTCCATGTGTTTCAACCTTGATAGTCACACCTTTTCGTTTAGCTGCCTCCTCCAGCGCCTCCTGTGCCATGTACGTATGGGCAATCCCAGTTGGACATCCTGTCGCTGCAACGATTTGATAACTACTCATTACTTTTTCCTTCCTCTCGTTTTGTTCCTTTGTCTGATTGCTCCTCGTCCTCTTCTACAACATATTTTTCTGAACGAATGTAACTCGTTCGATTATTTTTTGCATTAATTCCATCACTTCACATCATCAAGATTCTCAAACACTGATTATCCGTACTTATTCTAAGAAAGCTGTCGAACCTTGATTTGTTGGCTCAGTACCTCCACATCTGAAAAATCCGTCAGTCTTTTTTGAAAGGCTGTTGAGCTGGCTGCTGCTAAACTGAATGTTAGATTTTTCTCTGGTGATACTCCCATCAAATAATTACCAATAAAACAGCCCAGTAATGTATCTCCAGCACAAGCCGTATTTATGACTTTTCCAGTTGGTGCATTTCCATAAAATACCACATCCTCTGTGATATAGAGGGCTCCCTCGCCACCAAGCGATACCAATACATGCTCTGCCCCCTCTGCGATAAGCTGTTTACCATAGAATATACATTCTTCAAAGGTCAGCTTTTTTTTGCCAAACCACTCTGCCAGCTCGTCTTCGTTTGGCTTTAACAAGAACGGATGATAAGGCAGACAATCTAATACCTGCCGATAGCTGGTATCTATAATCAAATGTACGCCATTTTCAGCAGTAATCTGACTGATTTTCTGTAGAATTTCTGGTTTTACCCCCTGCGGCAAGCTACCTGAAATACATAAATAACTATCTGACGGTATTTTGCGTATTTGCTCCAACAGCCGCTCGATTTTTTCCTTTGTTATGCTCGGCCCTTTGTTCACTAATTTATATTCTTGTTTTAGATGATTGACCTGCGTAAAAACATTAATCCGCGTCATTCCATCCACCTCTACAAAATCTGTTTGAATCTCCTTTTCAATTAAAAACTGATTGATGTATGCGCCTGTAAATCCAGCGCTGAAGCCGAGTGCTGTGCTATTCAAGCCTAATTGCTTCAAGATTAATGATACATTGACTCCTTTCCCATTTGCTTGAATATCATCATCACTGCTTCGATTGACGACATCCGGCTCCATGGTTTCTGTTTCAATAAACAAATCGATTGCCAAATTCATCGTGCAGGTATATATCGCTACCATCATATCCCTCCTGTCTCTTTCTTGTTTTTATTATGCTACAGAATTTTCGGAAAATGTTTTCTAAAACAACAAGGATTGCTGAAAATTTTTACAAAATAAGTAACGACTCTGAAAAGCATTTTATTAAGTAATTCGATAAACCATTTATTCCTTTTTAAAAGCTGTGGTATACTTACATCGCACAAGCCGAAAAGCTTCAGTTATGCTGTAATTCTTTTAGTAAAACTCAAACACAATGACTACCTATTAATGAAAGAGGCGAAAAATATGAGTGCCAAACTAAGCGAAACGGAAAAGTACCTCTGGCAGTTTATTCGGGAACATATTGAACAAATCCCTTCTTACTCGATTGTCAAATTAAGTGAGGAAGCGAATGTATCAACAGCAACCATCGTCCGAACGATGAAGAAAAAAGGCTACGAAGGCTTTACCTCGTTTAAACACTCACTAAAGGAACAGACAAATACGACTATCAATTTTTCCGTCGTTGAAAAAGTAGATAATGAAATCAAAAAGGCAATTTTGAAGAATGAACAAGAGGTCATCCGCTCTATCAATATGATTGATAGCGGTGTGATTGAGGACGTGGTGCAAAAATGCTACTCCGCAAAACGGATTGTCCTCTTTGCCCGCGGCTTCTCTGAGTTGATTGCCGAGGAAATGATGGTCAAATTTCAGTTGGCAGGAAAATACTCACAAATGCACACCGACCCAAACATCATCACCAGTATCAGTAAAAAGCTGGACAAGGATGATTTTGTCATTTTTGTCTCTTTGAATGGTGAAACACCGGAGCTAGTCGTTGCCGCACAAAATTGCTACGAACAGGAAATCAGCACACTGACAATCTCCGCCAATCGAACAAGCCCACTCGTCAACCTATCTGAACTGGCATGTATCGGTTTTAAATCCGAAGGCTCTTACTTCCCAGATTACGAAGTTCGTTCCCGACTCCCACTATCGGTCATCGCCAGAATTCTACTAGATGCCTACGCAATCCGCAAGCAAAAACCAAGGGAATGAGGAAAAGTCTAACTCGTGCAGCTAGACAATAGGAAAAGCTGAACGAGCTCGTTCAGCTCCCGAACAATAAGGCGAAAATGACACGTGGTGCTCTTTACCACGAGACACTTTTTGACTTATTGTTGAGAGGAGCTTGCTCGTGAAGCTGGACAATAAGAAAAGTGAAACGAGTTTGAGCTGACTTTGAGTAATTAGGAAATATATAATATACAATTTCTTAAAAACAGAGGCTTTATTTTCATCATTTCTACATTATCTCAAGAATGCCGTCTAGGTCTTGAGAACCATTTTAACTTTTAAAACAAAAATTTTGCTTTTTTTAGTGTATAATCGAAGAAGTATTAAAAAAATGTTTTATTATAAAGGAGAATGTAAGATGAGTTTTTTGGAATTAAAAGATATTCATAAAAGCTATACTTTGAGTAGTCAAATATTTCCGGTTTTAAAAGGAGTCAATTTATCATTTGAGCGTGGAGAATTTGTATCTATTTTAGGGGAAAGTGGTGCGGGTAAAAGTACCTTGATGAATATCATCGCAGGTCTTGACCATGACTATCAAGGTGATGTCGTCCTTGATGGCAAGTCAACTAGAGGCTTCAAGGAAAAAAGCTGGGATGCTTACCGCAGACAAACGATTGGTTTTATCTTTCAATCCTTCAATCTGATTAGTCATCTCACTGTTTTAGATAATATCCTAATCAGCTTAGAGATGACGACCTTAACACATGCCGAACGGGACAAACGTGCACGTGAGCTCCTTACGCAGCTTGGCTTAAAGGATCATATCAAAAAGCACCCTAATCAGCTCTCTGGCGGTCAAAAGCAACGTGTCGCAATCGCTCGCGCATTAGCTAGCGATCCAGATATTATTATCGCAGACGAGCCAACTGGTGCATTAGATGCTAAAACGACCTCCGAAATCTTAGACATTTTACAAACAATTGCACAATCAGGCAAGCTAGTGATTGCCGTCACTCACTCACAAGATGTTGCAAGTTTTAGTACAAGAGTTGTCCATATCTCAGATGGTGTGATTGATCACGATGAAAGCCAAAAACCAAGCTATCCTGTTCCTGAAAAGAATGAGCAGCTCATCAGCAAGCCACTTTCACCATTTGCCAGTTATAAAAATGCCTACAAACATTTATTACATAATTTTTGGAGAAATTTCCTCATCATGTTGGGAACAGGTATTGGTATCTTCTCTGTTCTCGTCTTTTTGGGACTTGGTAACGGGATTAATGGTTTCATTCAAAATCAGATTAATTCAATGGTCAATCCAAATTCGATTACCGTTGTTAAAAATCCAAAAGGCACAAAACTCTCTGGACAGCAAGACTATCAAGAAGCAATGACAACATTTCAGGGTGATTCATCTAAAATGTTAATTGACGATTCACTAATTGCTAAGCTGAAAAAGCTGAAAAATGTCGATAAGGTCGAACCCGGCTATAGCATGAGTGGCTATGCACTGTCTTATAATGGTATAAACATTCAAGGGCAAGAGCTACAAACGTGGACAAAAGCTTATAAAACAGACTTAATCAAGGCAGGAAGAAAGTCCCTTAAGCATAATGACATCATCATTGACAAAACACAAGCAGAGAAATTTTTCCCTGATAATTATAAAAAAATCATCGGTCAAACAATTATAGTCACAATTAATACCTTCAATGCGGAAGGCTTACCAACACAGATTACTGCCAATTTAAAGGTTTCAGGAATTGCCTCAGGAGGTCAAGGTGGTGCTCTTGCAATTACCAGCTACCAAACAATGAAAGATATTCTTGAGAGCAATCACGCTTTAGCCGATGCCAACTTTGTTTCAGTTAATGTCAAAAATGCAGAAAAAGTAAAAAATGTCGCTAGTGCAATCAATCGTATCAAAAAAGGTGATAAGTATCAGCTCTATGGTATCACTGTCGGGAATATTCTAGATACGGTTAATAACTACGTGCAGGTTGCAGCAATTGCTCTAGCTTCTATCGCAGGTATCTCGCTTATCGTTTCTGCACTGATGATTATTGTTGCAATGTATATGTCCGTTTCTGAGCGTACCAAGGAAATTGGTGTTTTACGTGCCTTAGGTGAGGGAAAATCCGATATTCGCCGCTTGTTTACGAGTGAATCATTATTAATCGG